>JAJZXP010000236.1 GCA_021806345.1 Thermoplasmata archaeon
TCCGATCTGTGTTAAAACTGATTATCAATCCGTCCCCCTGGTTTTCATCGGGGAAGTGCATAATATATCTATTCTCTGGATCCAGATTGATAGTTGAGTGCAAACCCAGAACAAACGAGTTAGATCGTGCGATTGATTGTACTGCTTTTTCTCCAACCCTTGTAATTTTTATTAAGTTAAGTGTTACGTATAAACTGTCAGTCAGCTCTAAACCACCCATTCCATATGGAGAATTGTATGGGCCAAGCCAGTAAGGCACAACATATAACGTCTTTCCCATCATGCTATTTTTCAGGCTTGTTTTTGCTTTTTCCATTGCTTCAATGGAAGACATCCAGTTATTTGTGATTCCAACATCACTTTTGGAATCATCTGTGCAAGTGAATGTGTCTTTCTCGGATCGAGCTACATCTTGTGGTGAGCTTCTGTAGAGAAATGAATTGGGAAATTTGGATGGATTAAGTCTTATCAGCTGGCCTTCCCTTTCCATCTCCTCTTCTATTGAGACTTCATCCCCGGAATCAATTATTCTTACCGATTTGGCTCCAGTTAACAGGATGTATTCTTTGATCGACAGAATTATTCTTCCGTGCAATTCCGGATTCATAATGTGTAGATTATTCAATATAGGGCTATTGTCCAATTCTGCTGTTTCCCCTGCGGATCCTCTTTTTACTTCCTCTTCCAGTCCTAACATCTTTACCTCTAAATGACCATTGAATACCCTATTTAAACATAGTTGGGCCATCCTTAGACAATTGCATAGTTTTCGTTTTAATTATAAATAATTATATATATTTTATATTGAAAGATTCTCACACTAATTAAATTATTATACTAAGACCAACATACAGGGTTATGGGAACAGAACCAGGCTGGAGGGATCTGAACATTAATGAGATATCTCTCATGTTAAAACTACTAAAAGGAGAAACTAGTCTTTCAGCTATGGCAAGGGAGTTGGATATAACCCTACAGGGAGTGAGGTACTATATTAATTCAATGAAGGATAGAAATTTTCTTTCAAATATGACCTTAACTCAGGAAGGATATGAATATTTAGGAGAATCCTTAAAGCTTTTAAAAAAACTGGTAATTGATGGCACAGAGGCGATTTATGACTCTTCTGACTGGGAGTGTATAGCAGATAGCAAGGTAGATCAGAACGCAAAGGTCTATCTGAAGATGAATGGTGGGTATTTACATGCAACAGCAATGGAAACACTTAACTGTGCCACTGCAACGGCAAGTGAATCTGCAAGCACGGGACATAAGGTGAGAATCAGAGATATAAGGGGAATAATTGAGATTGATTTTGGATCGGTAACTGTTCATATTATAGAGAGACTCAATGAAAATAATTACAATCAGTGCAGAGCAGCAATGGTAAAAGAACTTGATTCCATATCCGAAAGTGATGAGATATTTGTTCTGGGAGAAGGTGTTGCAAGCCTTCTAACGGGAAGGAAACACAATAAGTATTCTCCAATAGAATCTGCATTTGATGCTGCAAACAGGGGGATAAATTCTCACATTTACTCAACCAGTGAATCTTGGGTACTGAACAGCGAACATTTTAATAGTATGAGTGAAAAATTTCAAAACATAAAAACATCGGTTTCAAGCCTTAAATTATAAAATTATCAATATATAATTTATTGAATGAGTTTTCCTCCCTAGAGCCTGCTATGTTTTATTCCACTCCAATAATTTTAATAAAACTTGCTTCTAATATCAATATTTAAATAATAAGTTATTATCTCTTATTTAGTACAAATGAGGTGCAAGGATGGAGGACGATGAAGGTGGCCGTAGGGGTTCATATTTTGGCAGATATGTATGGAATAGAACCAGAGCTTCTGGAGCGAAAAGAGTTCATGATGGAGGTAGTCGAACGATCCATCCGAGTGGGGAATCTCACTAAAATTTCCTCGGATTATTATCAATTTGAACCCATGGGGGCCAGCGGTATAATATTGCTTGCGGAATCCCATCTTTCGTTTCACACATGGCCGGAATACGGAATGATTACGTTAGATATATTCACCTGTGGGGATCCGGAGAAGGCACAAATCTCTTTTGAATACATTAAAGACTGCTTGAAACCCCAAACAATCGAGTTTAGAAAACACGAGCGGGGAAAGAGAGTTGGGCAGATAGATGCCTCCCCAAGTCAAATTATAAACGGGCATTAATGTCGTTAAACAGAAGCAGTATTTTCCTTCTAATATTGACCTTAATATCCATACTCTCACTATTCAGCCTTAATTTGTTTTTTGCGCTTGTAGTACTTGTATTGATTATCGTAGGAATGGATATTTCTACCGACTTCATTTATGATTCCACGAACAATATGCTGGTTGGCCAGCCAGGTTTATTATATGGAATAACTCTCTTTTCCTTTATCACATCCCTAGATGAGATAATGGTTGCCGGAGCGTCTATCGCCCAGGGATACAATGGAATTTCAATCGGCGCAATGATGGGATCGGTAATGGTAACATTGGTCGGATTTGGCATTTTTAGCCTGATGAAACGAAAAAAAGAATTATCGACTGTCTCTGCTCTAATATTTGTGGTACCTTCCTTCATGATCCTTTTTTCAGTGTTTTTTTATGAGAATGTTAATCCGATTTTTATCATCGGATTAAGCATCTTCACCACCATAATTTCCATAATTCTAATGTTTTACTTTGGATTTAAGTCCACTTCCGGTGGCAGGGTTGATATGAATTTAGTAAATTACAAAAGTTTGCTATTCCTGCTGTTGCCTGCGATTTCACTCACCATCTTATCCATTACCATGGCAAGATTAACAGACTTTGTGGGATCATTCATCGGAATTAACCTTACAATATCTGGGTTTCTCATTCCAGGGATTTTTGGTTCACTGCCCGAACTGTTTGCGATTAAAAGTTCACTGCAAAACAAAGACAAATCAAGCGCAAAAGGGATATTGATTGGGAGTACATTAATCAAGGGAGGAATGATCTTACCCCTAGCTTCAGCATTTTTTCAGTACAATCCCAGTGACTCCATTGGAATATTCTTATCCACCTTGGTTTCATTGATTGTGTTTGGAATTGTAGTGCTTTATTATTAAACTCTTGTTCCCCAAAAAATATTTTCCTTTCTCTTTATCTTTATAATTTCCTCAAGGGTTTCCATGGTTCTTTCATCAAGTGATCTTTCCCTGAGTTTCTTTACGACATCTTCACTAATATCAACATAAATCGGTTGGTCTGGCCCAATCTGTCTGTTAAGAGTGACTCCATCTATTGCAACTGCAACCTCCTGGCCAGCTTCTGCGAATCTTTTGGATATTTCACCTTCTCGTATGCTCTTAATTGTTCCTGCATACTTTCCATCCTCTCTGATGAGATTGTTGTCAACCTTAATTCTTCCTGAAATGACCTTTACTCCTACAATCACGGGTTTTGCTGCCCTGAAAATGTATTCCGGCATAATGATGAATTTGGATGGAACAGGCATAGATTGCTTGCTCTCTTCATCTATCTCTTCCTTCTTCATCTTAAGCCATTTTTCTGTATTGTCCAGAAGCGAATATATGACATTTGATTCGATAACTCCCACGTCATAGTTCATCAATGAAGATTTGGCATCGACCGACATTCCAATGTTGAAGCCAGCAAGTACCCTATCCATTCTGTCAGGTAGGGTGGAAACATCGATAAGATCTCTTTTACTGATTTCTCCAATTTGAGTTGACCTTATACTGATACCCCTGTTTCTTAATTCGGATGCAATGGCTTCAAGGGATCCTAGAGTGTCTGCCTTTATCGTTATACCGTGTTCACTAAGATCAATCTTGATTTCATTCTCCTTCCTGAGTTCTTCGTATATTTCTTCCCTGGAGCCAGATAGTTCCATTAGTGTGGATCCCGGAATAATATCATATTTGTCAGAAATTACAATTCTTACCCCTATTGCTGATTTTACCTGACTCTTTTCCTCAACCTTAGTTGATGATGGCTTCACATTTGTAAACAGAGCTTTAATCCTAGTTTCCTTTGGTCCCTCCCTTGTGTTCACCACTACAGGCATGCCTCTTATCAGCGTTCCTTGATAAAGGATTGAGTCAAGTGTCATCCCGAGTGACTCTTCCCTTTTAACTTCAAGTATATTGGCTCTGCCCGTGGTCCCCTGCTCCTCTATTTCCTGAGTAAGGAATCTTTGGGCTAGTCCTGAGATTGTCATTAATACTTCAAAAATACCTAAAGAGGTTTTTGCGCTTGTGGGAACAACTGATATATTCTTTTTAAAATCTGTAATTCTATCATATCGTTCAGAACTTAGCCCATAGGAATAAAGTTGATTTATTATATTATAAATTCTAGTGTCAAGTTCCTGAATATATTCTTCTCTTTGTTCCTTAATGAATTCTGAAAATAGATTTGACTTTGACTTCCTAAAATACGGTACCGTGTCAATTTTATTTGCTACTATTATAAAGGGTGTTTTGAATTTCTTCAAAATATTAATACTCTCCAGAGTCTGAGGCATTAAGCCATCATTAATATCAATAACGAGAATGGCAATATCTGCAAGAGCACCCCCTCTTGACCGCATGTTAGCAAATGCAACATGCCCGGGTGTATCCACAAACAGGAGTCCTGGAATTTTGAACATTTGCCTTTTGGCCCTCCCGTTGGACAGTTCTATTATCCTGTCAATGGATATCTCTGTGGCTCCAATTCTTTGAGTGATTCCTCCGGCTTCCTTTTTAATTACAGAGGTTCCCCTGATTTCATCTAAAAGACTTGTTTTTCCGTGGTCGACATGGCCCAATACACATACGATTGGTTGTCTGAGCGTTGCCATACAATAATATTACACCTCAAAATAGATTTTCATCCCCATAGGAAAAATCCATAAGCTCATCCTCTTTAAAGTATATTGGGCATTCATGCTCGTACGCCTCTTGCGAATCCGAGGCGTGAATTACACTCTTATCTATTGTTATTGCAAAATCGCCACGAATTGTTCCTGGTGAAGCTTTAGCGCCATCTGTTGCCCCAACAAGATTCCTGACTACAGATATTGAACTATGCCCCTGAACCACGAATGCTATCAAAGGATCGCTTGTTATAAATTCTACAAGCCCATTGAAAAAAGGTTTACCCTTATGAACCGAATAGTGAACTTCGGCCTGTTCCCTGGTGAGTTTTAACATCTTCATTGCTATTATATTTAGACCCTTCCTGTTAATTCTTGTGATTATTTCCCCTGATAATCTCCTTTTAACGCCATCTGGTTTTATCAACACTAATGTTCTCTCAGTGGTCATTGAGGATTTCCCTCCACTTCAGAACTTGATGATTCTTGGGTCTCTACCGGATTAGCTTCCTGAGTCCCTACAGGTGATTCAGGAGTCTCGCTGACCTCTTCATTTGACTCATCCTTCTTGCTCGCGTGTGCCTCTGAAGCTTTCTTAAGGGCCTTAATGTTATGATATTCTCTTGTCCATCTGGTTTTTCTTGGAACTCTTTTAAGTTTGACCATGTTAACTCTGCACTTTTTGCTGCAGAAGTTAATAATTGCACCATCTCTTCTGATGTACATCATCCCAGTGCCAGGTTCAATTTCCACCCCACAAAAGTTACATTCTCTATTTGCCAAAATTATCACCTTATGGAGAGCTTTTTAGCTTCTCTGGCAGTTTCTCTAAGCATAATGATATCTCCCACCTTTACGGGACCCAACACATTTCTGGCAATGATCCTGCCCTGGTCTCTTCCTGACATTACCCTAACCTTAACTGTGGTTGCTTCTCCCGTCATTCCAGTTCGTCCCATTAACTCCACCACTTCGGCTGGAGTAGCATCATCCTGCATTACTGTCACCCTACTTGCTCAGGTTTGCCAGCTCGGAAGTAACTTGTTTTAAAAGCTCTTCATTCTTACCAACATCAGTAACAGATATTGTAGCTGCAGACGCTATGGCTACCTTAGATCCCAATTCAGCCCTTGTTTTAACGTAGGCAAATGGAACTTTCCTTTCTTCGCAAAGCTTAGGTATAAAATAAACTACTTCGGGAGGATTAACATCTTCAGCAATTACAACTAACTTGCTTTCTCCTCTTTCCACTGATTTTATAACTTCATTGGTACCTTTCTTGGTTTTTCCATTTCTATAACAATTTTCAACTAATTCCAGAATCTTCTTCTCTAAAGACTCGGGAGTTTCAAATTTGACATATGTCGCTTTGTCCATATTTATTCCCTCCTTCACAGAGCAAAAACCTGAATGATAAAATCTATAAATAGTTTGTTAAGAAAGACCCGGAAATATTTAGTGTTTTATTGCCTGTATGATCTGGTTATTCCTTATAATGTGTAACAAAACTGAGAACATCTTTTATCTTTGAGTCCACCACCTTTGCCATGGTTGTTATGGGATCGGGGATTTTTCCCTTTATGTTATGTTTTCTGTAAAAAGCAGTATAGGTCATCACCGGGAATGGATATTCGTTGACTAGCCTGAAAAATCTGTTCAGTACCATTTGGGCTTTTGTTGCAGCTTCATAATCTCCAGATTTAAAAAGTCTGTAAACATCAGTTACAAGCGGGTTTATGTTGGTTGTTCCGCAAACTCCTCCTTTCGCCCCCATTACAAGCGATTGTAGTAACAAGTCATCCTGTCCCTGATATAATTTAACCTTCGAGGAGAAGTTATCAGAAACCTCATTGAAGAATCTTAAATCGCCAGAGCTATCCTTTATACCTTCTATATTTGGAACCGTTTCCATAATTGCTTTCATAGTGTCAATTTCGATTCTTGAGTTTGTAAACTGTGGAATATTGTAAATATAAATCCCGCCGTTGAATACCTCGGATATAGCCTGAAAATGCCTTATAATCCAAGATTGCTCAGCTTTGTTGTAGTAGGTGGGCTGAAGTACTATTTTTTTAAACCCCAAGTCTTCCGCTGTCTTTGCCATTTCTACGGCTTCCGATGTGTTTTGAGAACCTACACCAAGAAGTACATCAAAATTGCCTGCTTCTTCCTGAATATACTTTGCAAATTCCTTTTTTTCTTTCAGTGTCATTAAGTTATAAAGCCCGTTGCTACCTAATGGAAAGATTTTTTTTATTCCAAATTCCTTCATATCTTCTAAAAAAATCTTTAAATTTTCTCTAGATGGTTGGCCCTCGCTGTCGAACGGTGTAATCATAGGGCAGATTACTTCAAGATCATCATCTGACATTCGTCCATGATTTCATCTCTTTAAAAATAATTTACTAACAAAAATTACAAACTATACATATCTCTACAAAAGTTACATTTAATATTTTAAAGACATATACCCCGTGTCAATCTTAGATTATTTCAAAATGCCGGAAGGGTTGAAGGAGATTGAAGTAGAACATCTGGATACCAAGAATTCAAATGCAAAGATCATCGATGTCAGGACAGAGGGGGAATATGAAAAGGGACACGTTGACAATTCCGTAAACATTCCGCTTTCCCAGATTAGAAAGCACATTGAGGATTACGGAAAAGAAGATGAAATATTATTAATATGTGCGACTGGCCACAGAAGCAGGGCTGCAGCCAAGAACTTTTTAGAAAACGGATATCAGAATGTTTCTCACCTAAAGGGAGGCATGATGTCATATAATAAACTAAAAAGAAGAAGGAAATCATAATTACTTCCTCCTGTATATTAAGGTTTTCAGGCTTGACTTGTGGGATCGAGGTTTGAATTGATTTTTGATAATTTTTCAAAGATTTAACAGATGTTGTTGAGTTCGATTTATAGAATGAGGGCTTAAGGACAATGTTATATAACGGGCCCGCCGGGATTTGAACCCGGGTCTTCGGCTTCGAAGGCCATCAGGATATCCTAGCTACCCCACAGGCCCACTTCCTTATGCTCCTCTACAAAAAAATGCTTTTGATCCTAAACGAAAATTTCCATAATGGTGTTCTTGAAGTTAGAATCAGGCAGCGAGTTAACAATTAGCCTTGCTTCATATCGTACATTAGTTAGCTTTTGAGGGTCGTAATTCTTTGAATTGGCACTTATTAGGATCAGTATGTAGGGCAAAATATAGAGAGACTTGTAGTTGTTTGTCACTCTTGGATCCCTTATGCCTGTGATTTCTATCTGTTTTTCACTTTGAATTATTTTCTTACACTCTAACAGACTTTTGTGTAATATACTCGCAAATGTGATATAGGATGGATCATATTTTTCAAGTTTCTCCATCTCTTTCAGGAATCCGGGAAAATCCCTAAAGAATATTTTCAATATTGAATTAATCAAAGGCTCGTAGATTTGAAAAATGTAATTATCTGAATTTTTAACCTTTTCTGAGTAGTGAGCAATTAATTTAGTCGCTGTGCCTCTTTCATTCATTATACTGGCATAAAGAATTCCGAACAGATAGATTAAAGGTTCAGTATCTCCATTTATATGCAGGCTCGGATTAGTCAGTAAAATATTTATTAGATTTTCATTCTTTTCCATTCTGTCAATGGATTGGGACATGGCCTCCAGTAACAAAAGACCATCTGCATTTTCTGTGTTCTGCATTGCCCCCCTGAATATTCCAGCAGCTTCTGAAAACCTAAATTGAAGAAAACTTTGCAATCCCAGCAACTCATCGAGGTCCGTAAGTATTTCGCTGTTAGCAGTCATATAAACCATACCCTTTACAGATTCCATTCCGGAATCCACACGCTCATATTCCCCTATGTGCAGATACATGTTCATTATGTTTATTCTGGCCCTTGCCCTTGATAGAAGATCCCCTGCTACATACGCAGTTTTGATGATTTCTTCAGCCTGACCAATTGCTTCCTGGAATTTTCCTTTCCTCTGATATATTATCATTAAATTGTTCCTACTTAGTAGCAGATCCTTAAAATTTTTAGATTCCTCATTAAGCTCTATTGATTTGACCAGATATTGCTCCGCACTCTGTAAATTGCCGTCTATGTTTTCCAGTACTGACATTAAATTATACAAGTTTGCCATCCACCTGTCCCCAGCACTCCCATTTGCAAGTTTCATCTCTTCAGTGGCCAGCTTCCTGGCTTCACTAAGTTTATTCATTCTAATCAGCATCCTTATCTCCTGACTGTCCAGAATGAGTCGTTCCTTTGCGGAAACCTCTTTACGATCGATATTGTTGAGAATTTTCTCAGCCTCATCTATTCTTCCTAGTTCGATAAGTGAACTGGATAGCAATACATTTCTCGGGAATGCCACTTCATTTTTATAAGAGTGAAGATTTAAGAGCCTGACAGCCTCTTCATAGTTTTGTGTGTCGTTCTCATATTCTGCCATAAGTAAGTGGATAACCTCTACATTTTTTGACCTTTCAATAAATTGCAGATTATCCTTCAGTGTTTTTAACAAATTCCTTGGATCACCATGGTCCTCCAAGAGGTCCCTCCATCTCCCTGAGACGGTTTTATCCAATATCTCAATATTTCTTGAATTGATTGCAAGTTCCAGAGACAGTGTGGGAGACATTGACGTGGCTGCCGTTCTCATAAGAATATTTATTATCATTTCCCTTTTTTCTTTTTCCGGAAATTTTGAACTTATAATTGAAATGGTGTGGTTGTTTGATACTCTAAAGGTACTTCCCTCCATGATTATCAACTGTTTTTCTACTAGAATGTTGAGATCATCCTCAAAATTCTCATCACCAGAATTTAGAATGGAACTGATTTGATTGCCTTTGATTGGAGATTTTATCACCGAGAGGACATAAAGAATCTTCTTTTGCTCATTGCTTAATCCATCAATCAATTTTTCATATCTTTCAGAAATAGGAGTTGGAATTGGGATGTACCTTAAAAGCTGCCGTTGAATTTCACCGTTACCATTAATTATCCCAGATTCCTTGTAATAGTCTAACGCTTCCATCAGAGAATTGAAATTGTTACCACACATTCTCACTATATCCTTGAGGATTGATTCATCGAGATTGTACTTTTCAATTCTCA
>JAJZXP010000056.1 GCA_021806345.1 Thermoplasmata archaeon
AGAGTTGATGATTATGAGAAGTTTGTTGGATTGACAAAAAAGGGACAAGGTACGAAAAGACTAAAATTGATTGGCGCTGGCAGGGACATTCCGTTTTGCCTTGACAAGGATAAAGTCCCCTTTGCAGTGACTTTTGCCAATCAGAAAATTGTCAGAATGAATGTGGAATGAAATCTAAGGCAGTTCCCAGTCTTTCCCTGACAACATCAAGTATTATCTCTTGAGCGAATTTTAATTTTTCCGCCTTTATCGTACTTCCTTTCTTATATACAGGATCTATGAAATTGAAACCATTGAGTTGAATGGATTTTGCTTCAAGCAAATTAGCTAACTTAACACTTCTATCTCCATCGGTAAATCCCTCTAGATTCATCAGTGGTCTCTCACCTGGAACCTGAGTTGTTGCAATGAATATCCCTCCAAATTTTGGAACATATTTTTTTATTAAGTTGATATTATCTCCATGCGCGTGAATTAGCGGAATACTTCCACTCTTGCAGAAATGGATTATTCTTTCCATGTTTCCATCAAGATCGGTCACAATTACATGCGGTGTGATTCCTATTCTATCTATGGCCGAATCCGCCACTATCACCACATTGCCGTTTGGTTTGTCAATTTTATTACCATACGGTCCTACGATTGTAAAATCCCTATTTCTGAACTTCATTAATTTGGAAACAATAACTTCTCCATTTGAATTGAAAGAACTCAATAAATTTTCGGAATCTATATCTTTGGAACAGTTTATATTGAGTTCCTCACATAATTTCCTGTAGGTTATTTCCCATTTCATTTATCTGTTTTCCCTTTCTAGAACTTTTCCCTGAGTAGTAAAGGCGCTCTTTTTCTTGTGCACACCCGCAGTTACCAAGGCGAGCGATATTCCTGAAATTATCAGAATGATGAAAAGAAGAGATGAGCCGAATCCAACATATTTTAGTGAATATCTCAGATATCCTAGAATCCCAAATAGAGTCAGTTCTGCTGATAGTGAAAAAGGAACAGCATAGAACAGAGTGTTGGGCATGCCGCTCCCGCTGATATAAACATCTGCGATTTTGAACAGTGCTCTTGAAGCAAGCGATGCATAAACCCAAAGACTGAATATCTGTAGAAATAAAAGGAACCTGTCTCCTATTGGGCCAGTGCCGTATAATATTGGATATGTGCTGGTAATTCCCACTAGGAAGATACCAATTGATATAAGAGTGGATATGAACATTATCCTGGCTTCTTCAGAGTATGCCTTTACATCGTTCAGTGTCTTTGTTATCTTGATCTTAATGTCAAAGCCCTTCTCTGTGAAGAATGCCCCAATCACAACAATGACCAATGTGAAAGCATAGACCGACGGGCTGTTGTTAACTTTTCCAGTAAGGTCGAAAAAAGCAAGGAAAGCCAGGGATGCAATACCATAAACCAGTAGGATCAAACCTAGTGGTATAGAGAACTTTTTGATTAGTTTCTTGTCTTTCATCCCCTTAACTACGTAGTAATAAAGGGATTCAATATTCTGATTGTGCCTTACTATGATATGCTTGACATACCTTATTCTGGTTCTTGAAAGTATCAGCGGCATTACATAATCATCCTCAGCCCCATCCGAGATCAGAATTGTTTCGTCATATTTTCTGGAAGCGTATATTTTCTCCAGTTGAGCTGAGATAATTTCATCTGATTTTTCTCCAACATCATCGTCTCCAGTTACCATAGCAATTTCCACATCTTCCCCTTTCGACTGAAGGGTTTCATAATGTTTCAGTGCTCCAAAGAGAGCGTTGGCGTCTGAGTCCTCCGGGTCTGCAGTTATCAATTTAACGGCTGCGCTGTAGCATTGAGAGTATCCGATGACGGGACCATTGATTCCCGCCTTTATTCCGTAGTCGTTATCTCTGTCAATGTTAAGTATCAGCGTTACCATTGGTGCACCTATATCAATAAAAATATACTTAAACCTATGTTGAACTTATTTCTATTTTGTGATGTAATAACCCGCGCTTTTTTGTCTTGCGATTCTCTTTACCATCCCTTTATTTTGAAGTTCTTGTAGTGCCCCACTGACTAGAGCTTTTCCCAGTGAAGATGCTTTCATAATGTCATCTGCTGTCTTCAGTTTATCTTCCGACTGGGCACCAATCTTTTTGAGCGCTTCATAAACCTTCTTTGCATTTACAGATAGTTCGTCTGCCATTTTATCCTCAATAATGATATTAATATTGCGTATTTATTAATTTTTAGATTTTTCAAGTATTTATTCACCAAAACAGTAATCAATATAAACTTAGTTTAGAAGTAGTATGAATTTGCAAACCACGACATTAAATGCTCTCCTGAAAATTAAATTGATAAAATCATTAAATTCTATCTAAATCGATTCAAATCGGGAAAAGATGGTAACAATTTTAATTTGTCTTTTTTCACTTATATTAAATGGTTTTATAGTATGAGGAGGAGTCCTCCTATTCCGGAAAGTATTGGGCCGATAGCAAATCCTCCTCCAGTAAAGAGTATTATGATGCTCAGCAAAATGATGAGAACCCCATTTTCAACCTTACCGCGTTTCCTGTGTTTGTGACCTGCATTGTATATAACAATAGCCAATAAGATCCATAAAATAGGGATAATAGAAAGAACTACCGACCCACCTATTATGACAAGACCGGCTGGATTGAAAAACATAAGAGTTGCAATTCCCCCTAAGCCTACTACAAAAAATCCAATAAGTACTAGAATGCCCGATATTATCGAAATTATAGAACCCACGCTAGTCAGAAAATATCTTAAATCTGCTTGAGATGACATTGCCATTCATACAAATTCTTTATATTAATATTCCTTTATTTTGATAGTTTTCAAAAAGGATGTTATTTAAACGTCCATTTAATTCTGCATTTAATTGTACCGATAATTAGACAGATGACGAAGGCACATTTAACAATTATTAAATATTATTCTCTTTTCTTCGGTGAGTATGGATAAATTTGGGATTGTTAGTTACGGTAGTTATATTCCAAGATATAGAATAAAACCGGATGAAATCGCAAGAGTTTGGGGTGAAGATCCCGAAACAATAAGGAATGGTATATACATATTGAGCAAATCTGTACCGTCTCCAGATGAGGATGTTGCAACCATCTCTGTCGAGGCTTCAAGGGCAGCACTGAAAAGAGGAGGATTGAAAGGTAATCAGATAGAGGCCATCTATATTGGTTCAGAAAGCCATCCCTACGCTGTTAAACCTACAGCAACAATTGTGGCATCAGCCATAGGCGCCAATTTTTCGACATTTGCTGCTGACTATGAATTTGCCTGCAAGGCTGGTACAGCAGGTATGCAGAATGTACTTGGTCTTGTGAAATCTGGAATGATAAAGACGGGTATGGCTATTGGCTCGGATACTTCGCAGGGAGCACCAGGAGATGTTCTGGAATATTCTGCCTCAGCAGGTGGGACAGCCATGATTATAGGAAGAGAGAGAGTAGCAGCAGAAATAAAAGGAACCCTTTCAGTTACGTCGGACACACCAGATTTCTGGAGAAGGGAGGGTGCGCCGTATCCTACCCACGGTGAAAGATTTACGGGAGAACCCGCTTATTTTAAACATGTAATAAGTGCGGGAAAAGAAATGATGAAAAAGATGGATACAAAACCAGAGGACTACACATATTGCGTATTCCATCAGCCAAATGGCAAGTTTCCTATGAGGGCTGCGAAGGTGCTGGGCTTTTCGGATAACCAGAATAAAGATGGATTGTTAACTCCAATGATTGGAAACACCTATTCGGGTGCCGCGATGATGGGTCTTTCTGCAATACTTGATATTGCGAAACCGGATGATAGAATTCTAGCAGTATCCTTTGGATCGGGTGCAGGTTCAGATGCATTCCACATTGAAGTGACTTCTGAAATAGAGGAGTTGCATAAAAGGGGAGCAGTTACGATAAAGGAGTTACTTCAAAATACAGAATTTATCGATTATGGAATGTATGTAAAGTTCAAGAAAAAACTGGTTGTTGGTGATGATATTGAGTAAAGACGTTTATGTTATTGGAGCAGGAGAAGCAAAATATGGAGAATTATGGAACAGATCTCTCAGAGATATAGCGGTTGAGGCGGGTTTAAAATCAGTTGAGGATGCAGGAATCAGGACAAAGGATCTTGGTGCGATTTTCATGAGCAATAGCTTAGGAGGGGGTATTAGCAAACAGGAGCATCTGAGTGCACTCATGTCAGATCACGCCGGAATTGCCTCTGAAATGATACCTTCAGTGAGAATTGAGGCATCCACTGCTTCAGGTGGAGCAGCAATAAGGGAAGGTTATCTTGCAATAAAATCTGGGGAATATGATGTTGTTATGGTGGGAGGCGCTGAAAAGATGACCGAACTTTACGGAAACGAGAATATCGACATCACGTCTTCAATACTTGACAGGGAGTGGGAAGCATTCGAGGGAGGAACGCCTGCAGCAATGGCTGCATTAACTGCAAGAAAATATATGAAAGACTTCAATGTTGGGAAAGAAACACTTGCAAAAGTATCTGTAAATGACCACTTAAATGCAAGCATGAATGAAAATGCTCATTTCAGGAATAAGATTACCGTTGAACAGGCCCTAAATGCTACCTGGATAGCAGAACCATTGAATCTAATGGACTGCGCACCACTCAGCGATGGTGCCTCAAGTATAATTCTGGCTTCGGACGAGTACATGAAAAAGCATGGTAAGGAAGGAGTCAAAATTTTATCATCCGCAATGGCACAGGGACCATTTGCCCTACATAGCAGGAAGTCTATATATACAGCAGAATGCACAGTTGCAGCTTCTAAAAAAGCACTTGAAAAAGCAGGACTTAAACATAAGGATATTTCAATGGTTGAAGTCCACGACTCCTACAACATTTATGGATTGACATCCCTGGAAGATTTAGGTTTTGCTGAAAAGGGAAAAGCCAGAGAACTGATAGAATCTGGGATTGGAGTAGAAAGCAACCTTCCAGTAAATACATCGGGAGGCTTAAAGGCCAAAGGCTTTCCGTTTGGTGCAACTGGGGTCGGGCAGGTTGTTGAAGCTTATTTGCAGCTTAAGGGAATAGCTGGAAAAAGACAGGTCAAAGATGCAAAAAATGTTATGGTGCATAATATGGCAGGATCGGGAGTTGCTTCAGTTGTTCACATTTTGGGGGTGGCATGAATGGGAGAATTATCTAGAATGTGGAGAGAGAGCCCTAACAGATATAGACTGCTAGGTAAAAAGTGTGGAAATTGTAAGAGAACGTATTTTCCTTCCAGAGATGTTTGTCCTGTGTGCCACAGAGAATCTCTGGGAAAGATGGCTGACCTTGAGCTTTCTGGCTGCGGAGAAATAATTTCTTATACGATAGTGCACGAAGCCCCACCTGCCTTTTCAAGACAGCGACCATATATTCTGGCCCTGATCCAGCTCGATGAGGGACCTGTTTTAACAGGACAGATTGTTGACACGCCAGCTTCCGAAGTTGATTTCGGGAAGAGAGTCAGGAGCGTATTCAGAAAAATGGCACAGGATGGAGAAAGCGGAATCATTTACTACGGATATAAATTCGTATTAAAGTGATATCCTCCTAACATATATGAAAGGCTTTCTGCCCAATTTTGTTAAAAATTTATTTAATGACCCCAACTCTTTTGAAGGTTTCCAAAACTTCTTTTGTATGACCCTTTGGAGTCACCTTTGGAAACACGTGAACTACAACTCCCTTATCATCTACAAGAAATGTTACCCTCTTCGCTGACCGTTCACCCATCACTCCGAATTTTTCACTTATTTTTTTGTTGTTATCTACCAAAAGTGGAAAATTCAGATTGAATTTTTGCTGGAATTTCTTATGAGATGCCTGTGTGTCTACAGATATTCCGTATACATTTATCCCCTTTGCCTTATATTCCGAGTTTTCATCCCTGAATTCGCAGGCTTCCACTGTACATCCGGGCGTGTCGTCCTTAGGATAGAAATATATCACGGAGGGTCTGCCCATTAATTTTGCATTGTCCACCTTGTTTCCGTCCTGATCAATAGTCTCAAATTGCGGGATTTTGCTTCCTACTTCCAATAGTTCTGCCATATGTGTACATTTGGTACAATGAGATTAATTTTTGCCAAAATTTTTAACACAACTCCTTTGCAATTTCTAGCAGGGGTTCTTTCCAGGAATCAAAACAATCTCCGCTGCCTGACCTTCCTTTGATTGCTTAAGTTCCTCAGAGTTCTTTGTTGATCGTCCAACCGCAATAAATTGTCCTGTCTGATCCTTAATGTATACTAGTTCTCCTTCTCTCACACCTTCCCCTATTTCGCTTATTCCCTTTCCAAATAACTTGGCACCGTTTAGAATGTGGGGAACAGCTCCGTTGTCTACCACAAAATATCGAACGTTTGGCTTAATGGCATTAAGAAGTTCAAGGGATGGAATAAATTCTTTTTCCTCAAACGCTATGTGTCTTCCCCCTACTGAATAGCATTTTCTCCCCTTATGCTCTTCGACCTCAATGATCGAATTTTCAAGAAATTCACTCCAAAGATTATTCTTTTTCAACTTGTCGTGCAGATTTCTTAGATCCTTTTTTGATAATGCGTGTCTTGCCATTTATCACCTTATTATTTTTGATAATTCTTGGAATTTTGAATCAGGCTTTTCTAACTTTCCTGAAACTATCTCCTTAACCGAAGGAACCAAGATGTTTCCCTTAAGAATTGCATCGTCTGAAATCTTCCACGATTGATGCCTGTTAAGATCAAAAACCGTTTGTATACAGTGAGCGACTGCCTGACTGTCGGAAAGCTTCATTTCCATTTTTGATATGTATTCATCCAATTGTTCCTTTCCCTCTGATATGCCGATTACAATCAATTCAGCTAACTGAGTGGAAGGAACTGACCAGGGCTTCAGACCCAGAGACTTGCTTACGATGGCAAGCTTTCTTTGTTTCTCCAGTTTTTCCAAAATCTCCATTGGATTTCCCCTTAATTTGTCTTTGGGCAAATTTTCTGAATCGGGATACAGTCTCTTCAAAAATTCTTCCCCAACGGTTGACCATATGGTTTCGTAAAACTTCCTCTGGCTTTTATCATCTATGTATATCCCCTGACCTGATGGCCATATATCACTTATGATATTTTTCTGTTGATCTGGAATCTCAATTTCACCAAGAAAAGAAGCAAGATTATTATATGGCTGCTTTCCAATTATGAATAAACCTGATTGTCGTGCAGTAGCTAGTCTTTTTGCTACTATTTTATTGAAGAATTCGCCATCTGATAGTTTTCCCAGGACATAGTTTGAAAATAATTCACTTTCTGTCCTGTCACTGAATTGTTCCAGTCTTGGTATTTGGAAACTTAACAAACCCACAGGATTTTTGGAAAGTATATACTTGATCAGATGAACTGGAACGCTGGTTTTTGCCAGGGAGCCTATTTTAATTGATGGAATCCCCATTATGTTCAGAGTAAAACTGTCCTCTCCTGATCCAATGGTTATAATCCCATCATTATCAACATTGTAACTTATGTTTTCATTTTTCAGTACCTTTTCTACAAACAACCGATCCGGTGGTGATCCCTTGCAAGTTGCCCTGTAGTAGTCTGCAGCAGAATATACAATTACTTTTCCGGATGAGACAAGTCTTGAAAATGCAAGCATCCTGAAAATATCATTTTTTGAATTCTGTATCCCTGCCAATACAAACTGATCAGTATCCCCCTTCCTGAAGAATGTGGCAGTTCCATGGGGAGTTTTTGCAAGTCCTGAAAAGGAAACGTTTTCATCCTCAACTGCCCTTTTTGTTTCCGACAAACCTCTCAGGAACTCATCGTGGGATTTTGAAAATTTATCCAGATCTACATTTCCTGAAAGTTTCTTTTCGTATGAAGAGAATGGGCACAGGAATCCCTTATCAATACAGTCTGGAATCAGAGATGATGGCTCGTTCAGAATTTCTTTAATTTGTCTTATTTTGATTTCGTTTTTTTCCTTTGACTCTCTTTTGAAACTCATTGCCTCTTTCCGCTTTCAATCACTCTTATATCCTCTGCCTTTACCTTTACTGGTATAAGCATTGCAGATTCAATAAATTGAACTGTGACTTCTTCCTTTTCCTGGTCAATGCTCATTATTCTGGCTTTTTCTCCCTTAAATGGCCCCTTTACAAGTTCTACAAAGGATCCCAATTCTAGCCCTGCCACAGCAGGCTTGGGTGTCAACTGATCAGAAATTTCCTCCATTTTAATTGTGCCCTGAACGACCCCTTTGAAATTCCTCATAGATCTTGCCAGAAATGGTATCCTATCGGGATGCATGGTTTCAAGATAGAAATATCCCCTCAGTTCATAGGGGGACATAATGGCCATTATTTCCCTTTTTGATTGCGGGTTCAATTCGAGTCTGTCCTCTAACTCCTTTTCATCCGCATTAACCAGATTGTTTGCAACTTCCAGTTCCTTGCCAACGTTACATTTGATTGCTATTATGACTGGCTCCAGGTAAATCTTGGTTTGGAATTCCTTGCTGTGAATTCCGTCATCAGAATGAATTGATATAGTTGCAGTAATGTGATCCCCTATGCTTCCACCTCTAGGAGCATTTAACTCAAAGGAAAACTCCTTTGGAGATCCTCTTTCTATCTCATATTTCTTTTCGATATAGGATTCGCTATCGGGACTCATTTGAACCAGATCTTTTTCGTTGTCTGAATAGTTAACTTCCCATATTATTGAAGGATCTGCTTGAAAAAAATCAAGTTTTAATTTTATCTTAAATGCCCTCTTTTCATGCTCTATATTTTTAACGACAAGAGGTAAAATAACTCTTTGTCCACAGTAAGCTTTCACTTCCTCTGTTTGGTATTCAACCCATTCATAATCTTGAACTGCCATTGGAATCACTCAAAATACAATTGTCATTAGATAGTAGATCACAAACCCTAATGCTCCAAGGAAAATAATACCAGCTCCAGTAATTGCAAGCACTTTCACATATTCCTGGGAACCGGGTTTTTTTGCCATTTTAATAATTCTGGCGTACTTCCCCTTCCCTATGCCAGAGAATCTCCTCTCTATCCTCTTTTGAACTTCTACAAGATCATCTTCTACTGACATAAACTTTCTACCTCTCCTAAGGAATCATAATTAAAATAGTTTATCAATAAATACGCATAAACCTGAGTGAGAGTGGTTGTGACCCGCCAAGGTAAGTAATTTGGAGGTGATCCATCCGCAGGTTCCCCTACGGATACCTTGTTATGACTTAACCCTCCTCACTGACATCAGATTCGAATCAACCCTTTCGAACTAACCCTCATCCAACACCAGCTCGGATGGTTTGACAGGCGGTGTGTGCAAAGAGCAGGGGCATATTCACCGCGGGATGTTGACCCGCGATTACTACGGAATCCAGATTCATGAGGGCGAGTTACAGCCCTCAATCCTAACTACGAACAGGTTTCGGGATTGGCTTCCTCTTTCGAAGTTGCAGCCCATTGTCCTGTCCTTTGTAGCGCGCGTGTAGCCCGGAAGATTCGGGGCGTACTGACCTGCCGTCGACCCCTCCTTCCTCCAACTCTGCGCTGGCGGTCCCTTCAAAGTTCTTCCGACCTCATGATCGGATTAGCAATTGAAGATGGGGGTCTCGCTCGTTATCACACTTAAGTGAACGCCCTACGGTACGAGCTGACGACGGCCATGCACCACCTCTCCTACTATCGAGTAAACTCATCAGGTTGACTCTCATACATAGGTCGCCTCCGGTGAGTTTTCCGGCGTTGAATCCAATTAAACCGCACGCTCCTCCCGTTGCGGTGCTCTCCCGCCAATTCCTTTAAGTTTCAGCCTTGCGACCATACTCCCCAAGCGGCCCACTTAACACCTTCGCTACGGCACTGCACCCCCTTACCGGAGATGCAACACCAAGTGGGCAGTGTTTACAGCTAG
>JAJZXP010000199.1 GCA_021806345.1 Thermoplasmata archaeon
GAAGAAATCGAAGGCACTTGTGGCGGCAGCCAACAAGCTCATGAAGATTGTATACTCGGTCCTAAAGGAGAAGAGACCGTACTACAGTAATCAAGCTCAATAGAGAGGCCTCGCTTTTGTCCCTGATAGAAAGCATCGTGGCTCTGATTGAGGGAATCTGTTGGGAAATGGCCGGACTATCCATAGTGTCGGAGAGCGGCGGATAGGTGGATGACCGATTACATTTCCATGTCACGATCCGGGGAAAGGAGGAGGTCATTAAGAAAAGGTTAAAGAGGCACCAATCCATTGATGCCTATAAAACGGTATCCCTCTTAACATAGGTGGGACTGTAATGTTTTGAGAATTATTCGCCAGCGTGACGTTTTGTATTATTTCGAGTGCTTCAGTCAGGTTGGTTGTCACTTTAATGATCTGCCAGGCTATTTGTTTGTCTGGGCGCAACACTTCGTAAAGAATTTGAACTGAATAACCAGATTTTGCCAGAATTTTACTATACGAAATATTTTGGCTCAGTACAATAACCCAACCAGATTCAATAGCAGGAAAGGTGTTAGGTTCAATAAGGTTAATAGATTTGATCTTTCCATGCGAGTATTCATTGAGATATTGAAATGGGTATCCTTCGGAATAGAACCAATATGAAATCCATCCAGAAGTTGTTAAATTGACCCAATTGTTGTACGATGTATTAGGATAATAATATAGAGGATATGAAGTAAGATTATGTGAAACTATATAGTCCGCACTTTGCCTTAAACCATAATATGGGTAGAAGTTGCTGTTACTATCATCGACGACATGATTATTGTAATGGAAAGAAAGGTCAACAAAAAACCCAGTTACATTTATCAACATCAGGGCAAGCAAAAATATGATTACTGTCAAGGCGACCGCTTTATAATGCAAGTAAATCGTTCTGAATCTTAAAGTGGTTCGCTTTTTAGTTAACCCCAATAATCTGAGGGAAAATACGGAAATTAATATTGCTAAGGCAGGAAAAGCAAAAATAGTCTCTGACTCAACTGCAAAACTTGGTGCATTAGCTAGGCTCAGGATTGGGGCCAGATACCCGCCAACTGCAAGTGAAAGGAGGATAAAATTCTGAAACGAATCCTTCTTTTTATGGAGTGAAAATATAGAATAACCAATTGTTGGAAAAAGTATTATTCCTTCCGACAAGAAAAACATCGGGGTAAATCCGGGGAGATATCTCAACGAGAAAGAAGGAAATGGGCTTAGGAGGATAAGATTATATGGTGCGATAAAGTAGTAAAACCTGACAAAGAAAATAACTATGGCCTCAAAAAAAGGCAGAAGAGCGAGGTTAAGCGAGGCGGAAAGAAGGTAAGAGGATAACCTTCTTATAAGCAATATCCATCCAGCGCCAATAAGTGCGAAAACAACTGACAGGAGAGCGACTTCCTGTTTAATGGAAAATTTCCGTCTAATTGCACCATTCTTAGTGAATGTCTCATAAAGAAATAGCATCAGAACAGTGAATGCTAGGTCCAGAAAGGACCATGCAAGATTGTCTCTTATGAATAGAAGAAGGAAGGTTACAATGATTAAGTATATCCAGTTCCGGCTCGCTTTATACATATTCTTGCGCAATTTTACTAGGAAGAAGATGAAGATTAAGAAATAAAATAAAGGCATTAACTCGAGTGAAGTCGCGTAAAGTCCCATAAAAAAAGATAATGGGGAATAAAGCCACACTAAAACGGAAAGCCACCCGATTGCCCTTTTACCATAGAGTTCTTTTGAAACCCTATACAAGGGTAAGCATATAAGTAAAGAATATATAAAAACTGAAAACCGCGCCGCGATATTTACCTCAGACCTGAACACTAAGACAGCAAAAGAATTGCCACTCAAAATCTCAAATAAGCTCACACGCAATCCAGTAAAGGAAAGGTTCAATATACTTGCGTTCGTAACCCAGTACTGTGAGGTTCTTAAATCGTTTATTTCATCTATATAGAGGGAGGGTGGTGTCCTCCCGAGGAACAGAACCCTGAGAATGACATTGATGATCACTAATCCTATAAAGATCAACGTTAAGTAGCTATTTCTCTTCATTTCCTATATCCACCATCCTTACTGAATTAAACGGCCTCTAATCCAGGAGTATTTTCTGTGTTTGATGATAGAATTAGCTCTCTATATTGTTCCATTATACTCTTCCTTGTAAATTTGCTGGAATATCTTATGGCGTTCGCCCGGAATACTTCGTAATTGACAATAACTTCATTCAAAGCCCTCAAAAATGATTGTGCTGTGCCGTCGTATAGGGCTCCTGCACAAGAATATAAAACATGATACTTTGGAGCCAAATGGAAATCCGGAATAATATTGGTGGCATCGCGTGCAATGGCAGGAAGGCCGCAAGCAAAGGCTTCTACTATGATCCTATAAAATGCATCACTTATGGTATTAGATACATAAATGTCAGATTCATTCATTACATCTGCAACCTCATTTGGCTCTAACCTACCTATGAGGTCTATGTTTCCTGAGAGCTGCAATGAACTAGCCAGGTTTCTGAGAATCTCAATAGAAGGTTGATCGAGGCCAGCAAGGGTAAGATGAATATCAGGGTATGAATTAACAATTTCAGAGAATATTTTTATAAAGTCATGCTGTCTTTTTCTGCCATAAAAACCATCCCAGCTACCCACTATGATGAGTTTAATATTCTTCTTATCAAATTGCTTAATTTTCTTAGGGAAAAAGATACCATTGTCAATTGCAGCTGGTATAGATACGACCCCCACCCCCTTTTCCCGATAAAAATTAGAAACCCACTCAGCTGGTGTAACAATAACTTCAGCTGACTTTAAAAGAAACTTTCTTTCCAAGATTATGTTCAACGTATTCAAAAAGCGATATAAACCAGAAAAACGAATGCCTCTATCTGGGCCATAAAGAATCCAAATAAACTTAGACTTGAAAAGGTATGAACAAAACACGTATGGTAAACCTGTCTCGACGATTACAAGTTCGGATCCTCTAAATAATTTCTTTATGCGTTTTGACATAAATGCTAGGTAGTAATTCTTGTGGGTAACCACTTTCGGGAAGCTCTGTTTCATTCTATTTTGATCAGCAAAGGATGTAAGAACAACCACATCGAATAGATTTCTTACACTTTCGGCAATATCGTCTACTCTTGTAGATTGGGCATCTCCAGAAGTATAGGTAGTAATGGCAATTAGAAGAGTATTTTTTTTGTTATTTGTTATATTCTTCATTTTTAACTACCTCCCAATTATTACCAAAATTACTTTCATTGTTGTTCTAAGCAATTTTGGTAATTACTAACGATGGTATAACAAGAAGATGTGTAAAAAAGTTACTATCCTAAACATCCAAATTCTTACTACCATTAATTTATGATTTATCCATAACATAGCGTCTCGAGAGTTGTGTAAACTTAAGGATACCTCTTCTGGAACATTTCCCTGATCTCGTCCTGGCATTTATAGAATCCCCTCAGAGATCTGAGAGACCATTGCTCATTTATCTCAGCAGACCTGAGATAGATGATCTTCATGGCACTCTCCTCTGATGGCAGGGAATCAACGATCTTGATTCTCCTCCTGATCTCATTGTTCATGCGTTCAATCAGATTTGTGGAGTGTATGGACCTCCTTATGGATTCAGGATAATCATGGTACTTCAGCAATATACCCAGGCTTTTCTCCATATTGTACACCGGCTTTGGGTATTTCGAAGACCATTTATTCCTGAACTCAGTGAACTGATTCAGTGCTTCTTCTCTGGTGCGGGAGAGGAATATTCCCTTCAGATCTGAATCAATCTCATTGCGATCCTGCGCCCTCACATGGGATTCAAAATTCCTTGATGCATGTATGGTGCACAGCTGGAAATCAACCCTTTGATACAGTTACCTGATCTCCTCCTCTATTCCCGGAAGGCCATCTGCTCTGAACAGCAGTGGCTCGATAGCACCTCTTTCATGCAGGCCCATGAGGACATTCCTGTATGCAGTGTGGTTCTCAACAGGATTCATGCAGAATCCAAGTATTTCATAGTTTCTTGATACCTTTATGCCCAATGCAAATATGGCACGTTCCTTCTGCACCGTTTCACGCCGAAGGGAGAAGAGCACTATACGCTAAGGTAAGATTGAGTGTCATTAAGACCTGGAGGGACCACAACTTGTTGGGAAGATGCACGCGAAAGGGATAATTTTTCGGGTTTTAGATATAGAACGTAAAGTTGAAAGGAGCAGTGCTAAATACTTTTCTGCAGTTCCAAAAAGATTGGGAAATTGCTTATCTTTTCAAAGTTAAGGTACTATGCATTAAGTTATGGAGGATTCAGGCAATTAGAAACAACGCTCCTACGATTCTACAAGTACCAAATCTATCGTATCTGCCCAATAACAGTATTAAAGTAACTCAGTCCTGCTATTTCACGCAGATGACGATTTACATTTCTACCAAGCGTTGACCCCTTTAAATTTCCAATTCTGTACCTAATAGTTATTGCTGGAATTTTCTTAAATGCTATTTTTATGGAAAGATCCATATCCTCTGCTGAATTTATATATATCTCGTCATACAATTTGTCAGATTCTCTTATCAACTCTGAACTGAAGATACCGAAAGTTGCAATAGATAATATCTGTTCTCCTTTTTTAAAGAAGAGTTTCCAGTATCCTTTTACTGGAGGTAAAAAAAATTCAACTCCATATTTATTTTCCAAATACAATTGTTTCCAACGAAATTTCCCAAGCAACCGAAATAAGATTTTCCTAGTTACTCTTTGTTTGCTCAATGAGCAAGGTATTGAGTGGTAACTGGCCGGCTCAGTGAATGCAACTTTATATTGACAGTTATCTGTTATTCTCAATATTTCTTTCAACTGATTGACATCATCTATTTTATACATATCGTCATTCGAAACTATAATCCATTTTGGATCATACTCCATGGCCCTCCTAATTCCTACATTGACATTATGTGCAATGTTGAAATAAAAATCCTCTCTGCCCCCGCTTTCAACAAAAACCATGTGAAGGCCTTTGAATATATTCTCTTTGCACTCCTTGGCATATTTCCCGTTGAAATCCGCTGTTGGTATTACTACAATAATGTCTTTAACTCCTTCAACTTCGTGTAGATTAACTGCACCCTTTGGTCGCTCCTTCATCCACTGTATCAGCTGGTCACGGTTCTCAAAACCGTTGTAGAATTCTATGATCTTGTTGGAATCATCGCTGGTGAAGTAGTTGTTGCGATAATCAACGAGACTGAAAAAAAGTTTATCCTGTAAGTATTGAACGGGGCAGTGAAGGCGACCAATATTAAGAGTTTTAGCTGAAATCAACACACACTAAGATAATTCTGAACTATAAATAGTTTCAAGACATGCATTATGATAAATTATTACATTTCATTACTTAGATGATTCCTATTAGATCCTTATTTCTGTATCATTTCTGGAAGTCATTTTACTAAACGCTTCGAATTAATTTTCTGTTTAGTGAAAAATAGGAAAGCATCCGGAATTTTCAGTTCTTATGGAATCAAGTAAGTGTCTTGGGCTGCTAAAATTTGGTGCAAACAAATGCTTGACTCAATAAATAATATACCTGTAATATTAGACAAAAATGAAACTTGTACGAAACATAATAATAGAAGGAGAAGATGAAAAACCTATTCATAATAGAAACTATGGAAACTGTTCTTTACTATTCCTTGTATCCGTGCAGAAATTTATAATTGTATCCCCTCGTCAATTAAATGTTTGTACCACTTTACAGTTATGTTTCTCATATCTCCATATGTGATAACTTTGTTTTCGAGCGCATCCCAGACCTCTTTCGCACCTGATCCAATATTCCAGTCTGGCTTGAAGCCTAGTTCATTGAATATTTTGTCAAACTTTACGCGATACGATCTATTATCAGGCGAACCCACCCAGTTATATTTCTCTTCCTTATTGAGAGCACTGAAGATCTTTTTAGCAACATCTAATATCTGATAGTTCTGTTCATTCGATCCGAGATTAAATGTCTCGCCACCTAGGTTCTTCTTTGATTCCAGCCCCAAGACTATAGCTTTGCATACATCCCTCACATGAACAAATGGCCTCCACTGTTTACCCCCAGTTGTAAGGTTCGTGAATCCCTTGGTGAATATCTGCCCCACGACATCGTTTACAACAAGATCAAAGCGCATGCGGTTTGCAGATAATCCATAAACTGTTGCAAGCCTGAAAACTGTAACACTGAACTCTTCGCTGTTGAGAGCCATGCTGTCCTTTTCTATCATTAGATTTGCTCTTGCATAGGTCGTCAGTGGATTAGGCGGTGAGGCCTCATCCACGTACTCATCATTGAACCCATAGATGCTGCACGACGACGGAAGCAGATATTTCCTGACACCCAAGGACTTTGCAAGAGATGCAACTCGAAATCTTCCCAGATGATTTATGGATATGGTATTCACTACATTCAACTCACCGGATGGATCATTCGATAGCGCAGCCAAATCTATGACTGCATCAACATCTTTCATTACATTTTTCAAATCTTCAACCGGAATCACACGAATATCAGCTTTTATCTTTTCGACCTTGGGATAGTTATTCAATGTTTCTCCAAAAAGGAACCGATCGAGTGCCACAACCTCATGGTCTTTCTTTATCAGGAGTTCGGTGAGAATATTCCCGATGTATCCGCCAGCTCCTGTAACTAGAACTCTCATTGAATGGAGGGAGGTAAACTTCACTTATAATTTTTCGTATAATTGAGTATGTTGCTTGAACCAATCTACTGTTATTTTTAACCCTTCTTCCAGTGTGAGTCTTGGTTCCCAGCCCAGCTCAGACTTGGCCTTCTTTATATCGGCTATTGGTCCAGGGAATGAATTTTCTGCACGAATATCCGATGGGCATACTTCGATTGGTAGTGTGGAACCAGTAACGTCCTTAACGTAATTCGCGACCTCTTCCACTGTATGACCCTTACCCGTTCCCACGTTTAGTACTTCAAATTTGTTATCATTTATATGATCCTCTTTAGCCATAATCAATTTAACGACCTTAACAACGTCAGTTATATGAATGAAATCGCGAGATACTTTGGGATTTTTTAACACCACCTTTGAGCCGTTGAGTGTCTTTAAGACTATATCCGGAATAAGTCTTTCTGGATTTTCATATTGGCCATAAACATTAAAAATACGGATACACGCGCTGCGCAATATCCCATTATTACCTAAGTACTTTAAGTATTCTGTTGCCAGGAGTTTAGTAATGCCATATTCACTTACAGGTTCACAGGCCGACTCCTCATTTACTGGATTATTTTTCAACGTAGACCTCCCATATTCGAATGAGGAACCTAACTGTATGAGAAATGTATCCGGCCAATTTTTCAACGCTGCTGTGATATTAATCAGGCTTTGAAAATTTCCAAGCCATGTAAAAGATTCGTCCCTGATATTTTTTTTCTGAACTGCACCTATGGCGTTAATCAAAAAATCAGGTTTCACTGACCGAAAAAAGTCTGATAATTCCTCTTTTGAACTTTCAGCGACATAGAATGCATCCACTTCAGACATGATGTCCTCTATTCTCCATAGATTTGAGGATCTTCTCAGAGTGATATGAACATCATATCCATTTCTGAGAAGCTGTCTGGTCAAATTAGATCCGATAAAACCATTGGCTCCAGTAATAATGATTTTTTTAGTTTCCACATCAATCTATCCATATCTTCCATGGTGCTTTTCCCGAATTCCATATCTCCTCAAGTTGCCTCTTGTCAGTCATTGTGTCCATGGGTCTCCAAAAACCATAATGCTTGTATGCATTCACCTTTCTTTCATTCACAAGTCTTTTCATCGGTTCCTGCTCCCAGATTGTATCGTCTCCTTCAATGTAATCGAAAACTCCCCGATTCATAACGTAAAATCCCCCGTTGATCCACATACCATCTCCGGCAGGTTTTTCTGTAAAATCTATGACCTCCTCTTTATCTATGCTCAAAACACCGAATCTGCCTTTTGGTTGAACTGCAGTTACCGTGAGAAATTTCCTACTTTTCCTGTGTGACTCTATTAGCACTTTTAAATTGATGTCTGAAAGGCCATCCCCATAGGTCAGCATAAAGTCGTCTTCGTCTATGTATTTTTCAATTCGCTTAATTCTTCCACCTGTCATGGTAAGAAGACCGGTGTCTATGATTTTTACATTCCACTCCTCCTTATGTTCGTTAAGCATCTTTACATCATTACCTCGGAAATTGACCTCAATATCTATATGGTTTCTTAGATAAGAGATAAAATAATCTTTTATCATGTTTTGCTTATAACCTCCGCAAATGATGAAATCGTTGAAACCCTGTGAAGAATAAATCTTCATTATGTGCCATAGTATGGGTTCTGGTCCAATTTCTATCATTGGTTTTGGTTTTACGGTCGATTCTTCACTAATGCGGCTTCCTAAGCCTCCAGCGAGAATTACCACTCTCATGTATACCTATACCTCCTGAGTCGTCTTCAAAAAAGATATTTCGGGGATGATCGTTACCAAATCTACATCTTGAGGGAAAATTTGCTTTAGAAACCCTACTATCTCTTTCCTCAGATTCCAGGCAAATATAATTATGATTTTTGGATTTAAATTTACTAATTCATCTGGTGAAACGATTGGTATACCAGCTCCTGGAATAAACTTTCCTTGTTTTATAGGACTTTTATCAGCAATAGCTATAATTTCAGAGCCGGATAAATTTAAGAAATTTAAAAAAACAGTTGCTTTGGCTGAAGCCCCATAACCTGCAATTCTATTCCCACTGCGGATTTTTTCTTCAAAAAGTCTCAATGCATCCTCTTTAATTTTAGCAACTTTCTGAGGAAATAGAAGATATCTTGATTTAATTGAATTGAGTCCACCTTCTGTTTCCAACATATTTTTAACAGATTCGTCTATATTCCGTGATCCAGGGAAAGATACAAAGACCCTTAACGAACCACCTTGTGAATTTACTTGTTCCACTTTATATGCTGCAAGACCCACATTTTCCAAGAGCTTAGAGAAAGTCGTGAAATTAAAGTAGGATATGTGTTCATGGTATATCTGATCGAAGGCAGAATTTGATATCATTGATTCAAAGTTGTAAAATTCTACCACTAGTGAAGCTGTAGACTTCAACAAATATTTGCAGTTGATTAGAAATTCCTCAGGGTTGGGAACATGCGTTATGATATTCGTAGCAGATACAAGATCCATTTTTCCGTTTGTCGCCAATATTAGCTCTCTCGTATGTGAATTAAACATGCGATTCATAGTGTTTATTCCTTTTGTCATAGCTAACTCGAATGCAGGCTTTGAAGGGTCAACACCTAGAACACGGCAACCTTCTTTCTTGAAGAAACTTAAAAGCGTTCCGTCGTTTGATGCAATATCTAATACTTCTGATCCTTTTGGCAAGTTGCAAGTGCGTAGACAATCTTCTGCAAAATCTTTCATATCGTCTCGCGTTTGTTTGCTAACCCCAGTCAAATACGTATTATTTGAAAATAAAACTTCAGGTTGAACTTTTTCTCGCAACCACACGTATAGACAATCGTTACAGATCAACAAGCTAAGTTCAAAGCGAGGGCAATTTAGGGCTGAAGTTAGAGACTCTTTAAGGTCATTTGCAGGTGGTTGATCTCCAAGGTCGAGGAAAAGATTTACGTTATTACTTTTACAGATGGGACAATGATCGGTTCGCATGTTCCTAGATACCGTAAGGTATAAAATATTCTTTTCTTTTTTATGCTGTATAACTATTGTTATATGGCTATAGACATTCATTTTAGCGCTTTTAGAAATGCGGAAAACGTATCGCTTAGGCTTTTTAGCTTCTTAATATCCAATTTATCAACATATTTTGGTAGTTGG
>JAJZXP010000314.1 GCA_021806345.1 Thermoplasmata archaeon
CTCGGTAAGCGTGGTTTCAATCCACACATCCCTACGGGATGTGACTTTCTTGCCATAATCAAACCTGTGCTGTCCACATGTTTCAATCCACACATCCCTACGGGATGTGACACCCTGGCGGAGATGAGAATGAATTTGGTCTGATGGTTTCAATCCACACATCCCTACGGGATGTGACTACGGAGTGGGGTATTCCCGCTCCGAGTACCTCGTAGTTTCAATCCACACATCCCTACGGGATGTGACCCAATGTAGATTTCCGATGATCGATGTCCTGTCAGTTTCAATCCACACATCCCTACGGGATGTGACCTGTAATCCATTGATTTTCATTAGATAAAAAAGGTTTCAATCCACACATCCCTACGGGATGTGACTCGTCCGGATGGGCATGGAATCGTACCATATATGTGTTTCAATCCACACATCCCTACGGGATGTGACTTGCGGTAGAACGCCTTAATGGAGGTAAATTACTTGTTTCAATCCACACATCCCTACGGGATGTGACTGGAGAGCACTGTTCGTGTGACTGTGAAGCTTGCAAGTTTCAATCCACACATCCCTACGGGATGTGACCAGGGAGAATGGGAAGTGTCAGGATTCTATAAGGTTTCAATCCACACATCCCTACGGGATGTGACGAGAACAATACCCATCCGCCCCAGGGAGAATGGGTTTCAATCCACACATCCCTACGGGATGTGACTTCCTGTATCGGTTTGTTGTACCGGACAGCTATGGTTTCAATCCACACATCCCTACGGGATGTGACTTTGCGGTAGAACGCCTTAATGGAGGTAAATTACTTGTTTCAATCCACACATCCCTACGGGATGTGACGTGATAATTCGCAAGTGACATATGTCGATCCTTCGTGGTTTCAATCCACACATCCCTACGGGATGTGACCCGCTTGGACAGGAGATCTTGAATGGTCACAATGTTTCAATCCACACATCCCTACGGGATGTGACATCATGTCAGACCTGGACCAGATTGATGGGATCCTGTTTCAATCCACACATCCCTACGGGATGTGACCGCAAGAATCACGAACTCAGTGATTCTCTGAGTTTCCTTTCACTTTTCCGCTAAAGTTGGTTTTGCTATAAAATAAATACTGTAATAATAAACTATCTTTTAAGCTGGAGAGGCGATAATAGTAGTTCCGCTAAAACCATGTAATAAGTATGGGAACTTTAGGTTCGCGCTATATAATTAAGGTACCCTCCGGATCATAACCTTGTTTGGATCCGAAATGTTCAACTCTTCTTTTCCAGTTCTTACCAAGAAAATAATATCTAAGGCTATCTTTTTCAGAATCTACAATGGATTCTAATCTATGCCTCAATTCAGTGAACTGGTGTGGTTCGACAAGGCATTCGAAAACAGAATTCTGTACACGCTGACCATAATTAAGGCACTCCTTTGATACATATCTCAAACGTCTTTCACCATTTGTATCTGTTGTATTCACATCGTATGTTATTAGCACCATCATTTCAAGTTCACCATTTACTTCCATAAAAAGGGGGGATAATCATCGAGATCGCCTCTAATGTTTCTCGCAAGAAGCATGGATTGTACATATGGTATGAGCCCTATCTGTATTTTCTCCTGGAGAAATGGATGGATAATTTCCTCTCTTTTCCTGTTTTGCCAAGCTAAAATAATATCTTTCTTCGTATCCTCTTTCATCAAAACTGTTCCATTCTCCCGGTTTAAGAACCCATTCTCGTTCACTTGTTTCCTGTTGATAAGGGATAGGACCAACCTGTCTGCTAAATACGGTCTAAGTTCCTCCATAAGATCTAAGGCCAGACTATCTCTTCCAGATCGATCTGTATGCATGAACCCCACCTGAGGATCTAGACCCACGGATTCAAGCGCCGATGCACAATCACGAGAGAGAAGGGTATATATAAAAGAAAGAAGTGAATTGACTTTATCGGTGGGTGGGTGTTTAATTCTACTGTGAAATACAAAATTTTCTTTCTGGTTTATGATTAAGTCGTCAAATTTGTTGAAATATGCGTTGGCAGCTTTCCCTTCTAAACCCCGCAGGGAATCAATATTTTTAGCGGTCCTCACCGAATTCACAATCTCTTGGAGCTGATCTACTAAGACGGACATGCCAATCTTGTCAATGATTTCTCCATGATCTCTTATGGTTCTTTGTAAGATTGTTCTGGAATTCTGTATCTTGGCCGCAATAAATCTTTTTGCAAGACGCAATTCCTCTCCCTTATCGTCCGCCCATCTATATTGTGTTCTTCTCAATAGCACATTGCCAGAAACCTCACCTGTCACCCTGGCATAAAAGCTTCCATTTGGGGAAAGAAAGCTAAGACCAATCCCCTTTTCGGTGCAAAGATTCATAGCAGACGGACTGGCACCTATATAACTAAAACAAATTACATTCTCTAGATTATGGACAGGAATTCGAAAACGGGTTTCATCTCCCACCTTTATCAAAAGATTTTCACCCTGTCGTGAAAGATATGAATCTGGAGTGGTTACATACAATGTATTAAGAAGTTTTTTCAAGATTTATCAGATGCTCCACCATATAACTGATCAGAGATGTAACCTGCAACATTTCTTTCCTTGATACCCCAGTCCGGCTGACATATTTCATATAAAGAACAGTTATCGCAATATTTTTTTTTGACAGGTTTTGGTATGATTCTTTCTGAAAACATCTTATGCATCCTCTGAGATAATTCTATCACCTTCTCTCTCAAATCAACATCAATGTAAACTTTCTCCCTTCGCTTTGTGGAATTGTAGTAAAGGTATCCGAGTTTCACCACGACATTAAACATTTCTTCCAGACACATTGCCTGTGCGCAAAGCTGTACCTTGTCCACATCATTGGATTTGGGTTTTCCTCTCTTATATTCCACTGGCACCACCTGCCATCTTCCACTTCTGCCCTTTATAACCACAGTTTCATTAATTGGGAGAGTGTCATCTCTGATGTATTCAATTACGTCCGTCAACCCACGCAACCCAAGTTTTACAGATTCAATTGGGATGGATCTGGTGATTCTAACTTCTTTCCGCGTGTCGTTTTCAAATGGGTTGTCGGCATGCTCGTGTATATGCTTCCCTTCAACAGTGAGTCGGTTTTCCTGCCATTGTTGCTCCAAGTGAATCAGTGCCCATTGTCTCTCACAGAAAGCTATGTGTTGGATTCCTGAAAGCATCAAGTAATCTTCTTCTTTGGTGTAATTTTCCATTCAAATCCGTTCTATCAAAGTTACTCCGTCAGGTATATTTTCCTTTGCAATCGTTATTTCATAGTCTGAAAAATCCCTTATTACCGTTCCGCTTTCTTTTTTAATTATCTTAACAGAGTCAAAAAGGATCTGAGAAGAGGCATTGCCAAGTTTGGATGAATGTTTAAAGACTATAAGTTTCCTAGTGTTCATTAGACCCCTTGCTGCGGACCTGTCCTGATCGAACATTCTTTCAAGAGCTTCCCACAATAAAGCCAGGTCATCTTCATTAAATCCAGTCTGGTTTGCCAGTGGGGCAGAAACGAATCCATATGCTCTATAAAGGGCGTAAGGAATGGTAAATTTCCTACCCATGGTTCTGTTTTCACCTTCCTGTTCCCCAGACTCTTTCTCAGTCGTTACTGCCATTCTCGTTATACTGTGTTCTAGAGATACAACTGGATCTATCGATCTTCCAAAAGTAAGTTGTACCGGGCCCCGCACCTGACCGGCATTTGCTCCGGTAGTCATTACTGCACCAAACGTCCTGATGTCGAAATAATTCTCACAGAGGTAATTTTTAGCCTTTGCACGATCTTCTGGTTTGACCTGTTTGCTCTTTTCATTCTCCTTTTTCTCGGGTTTTATCTGAACACCTATTTCAGAGTACGCTTCATCTATAGTCCTGTTAAGAATAGCCTTTTCTTTAATAAAAATCGCATAAGGTTTGTTGTTCTCTTTTACCACTTCCACATAGTTTCTGATCTTTCTCTTTAAGCTAACATCAGTAACCAGTCCATGGCCAGTCTCGGCATCTATACGTGGAAGATTCCCTGCATCTGGGTCCCCATTGGGGTTTCCATCCTTAACATCGAACAATATTACAAAGTCATACCTATTTTCAATCTGTTTGTTTTCTGACATTTCATTTGCCTCTCTTTTAAGTTTCCACTTCTGGTTTCTCTTCTTTCTTGGTAAAAAAATCCTGTCTCTGGTGGTAGTATCCTATGGCGAACATACCCTGACCATGAAGATCGAGGTGTGACGGGAAAAATTCAACATTCCCGATGATCTCGCCGAGTTCCTTTTCAAAAACTGTCACAATTCCTTTGTTCTCTATTTTAGCAAGGTGGTGATTTTTCAGTCGTAGCAAAGTTGGGAAAACAGTAATGGGTGATGTACAAGCGGAGCCATAGTATCTCTCCCTTATAGTGGCGTTTAAATTTGGATTTGCCTTTTCCTGAATTCTTTCAAGTGCCGCAAACAGTCTTCCAAGCTGATATCCAGCTGACGGCTGAGTTTTATCAAGTTTCATCGTGATCTCCTTCATTTTATTGTTAGAATAGAATTCACAGTATCTATTTAAATATGCCTTTATAGTGGCTGCTCTAACTCTAGTAACCCTATTAATTGTATCATTTCTTATTCTACGTACTGCGAGTTGAAGCATGGAGGCAGGATAAAGAGTACCTTTGAGTACGGCTCTCATAACGTTACCTGCAAGAGAGGGGGGTATATTCTCAAACTTGTCAAGTGTTGAAATATTCGCAAGTATCCTTTGCAAAGGGTAGAAGTCTGGTTCCTCTTTGTTATTTGCATTCTTTACGATAGAAAAATCATCAAAGTACTGCTTAATTCGTTCAGAGTATTCTCCCACTTTGCCATTTTCCCAAAAACGGATTGATATTCTCGCAGAATTAGGTGAAAGGCCGAGTACATAAAATGGAATGTCCCTATCTTCTCCAATATATGCACCACTTTTAATGGAATTGAAAAGTTCCCTTACTGGGCTTACATCTTTGTCATGATCAGTTGACTCAGGCTCTTCAAAAAGAACAGAGAATTTCTCCTCAAGTTTGTTTTCTTTACTTCCCCAGAATACTGTGTGTGAATCTCCAACCTGCATCCTCCGTTTCTCAGATTTAAGTAGGTAATTTAATGCCGTGGTGTAAGCAAATTCTGTATCTATGGTTACAGGAGAATTATATCCCTGCTCTTTACCATAAGAATCATATCCACTATTTTTCTGAAAACTCACAAGAGAATCTGAGTCCTTGTTGATTCGAGTTTTGCGGTGTAACCTCACTATCTGCCCGATTTCACCAGTTACCAGATCATACCCAATTACGTTTTCTCCTTTTTCATCAGGGGATTCCATTTGGAACTTTCTGTATCTCTTCAACAGGTCGCCAGATGGTACTGGTGAGAGCTCCGAGTTCAGTCGAAAGGCAATATTACATCCCGGAATTTTCTTACAATCTTCTATCTCTTCTGATTTCAGGACATTTTCAATACCATTATTCTCATAAAAACGTATCATAGCTCTGATTTCAGGGGCTTCTTTAATCTCAGCAGGCAGATTTTCAATGGATTCTATCCAGGCTGCGTGCTGATTTTTGGCCAGTTCACGCTCCTCGGGTCCATCTCCTTTTGGAATACCCAAAACGTAACCTATATGATCCCATAGGAGATTTGTTGTCATGTAACTTTTACTGCCAGACCGAATCTCGGAACTGGGTACCTGAAATTTCTTTCCCACTATCCTTTTTCCTTCAGGTTCTCTAGTGTCTTCTAATGATATAAAATTCCCTTGTGCATCGATCACGATGAGAAATGGGATTTCTTTTATTTCAAACCCAAGTGGAGGCATCTGACCTTCAGAAAATTTTCTGTCATAATATTCCTTTAATGCTTGTAAAATCATCCAATAACCTCTATCTTCTTCCTATCAGTGATAATTATACCATTCTCCATTACCGCCCTAAAGAATAGTGGAGGTGGAGCATTTAAGTCTCTTTTGAAGTCCATATCATAAAGCATGAAACCAAGATCTTTATGTTCCTTGATGGGGCTAGACGGTTCATGTTCTAAATCAACAAGCTTGAATGAACAAGCAAATTCTCTCGTTCCTAGATATGGCCTGTGGAAGCACTGTCCTTTTTTAGCACGTCTTTCAAAAATGGCAGCATATTTTTCCTCGCTTTCGTCTTCTTCGTTCTTGGTGTTGTTATGAGTGGTCTGGTCACGTTTTTCAAGGGGAATGAAATCAAAGTAACCATGTATTCTGTACTTTACATCTTTCAAGCACATCCCTGAGCGCTGTTGCCTGTGGTCCTCTACATAAATTCCATTGGGCACTGGCGCATCGTTTAACATCTGTTTTTCAGATGGCGTACTGATAGTTTTTCCTACTTCATTTCTCTTGATTGAGGTAAATTTAATTGGATTCAAAACTTCTATTTTTGTGATATTCCATTTTATGGCAGGTTTCCATAGTATTGCTTCAAATATTCCTCTTGCTGCAGACGGAGTTATAACATCGTAGCTAACTCTCTCAACCTTCATTTCAGGTCTAGTGAAACATGCAAAATCACCCCACACTTCAAGACACCAGTTTTTCAAAAGTTCAACCCCTCTATTGTAATATATATTCCTCCGGTTCATATAAAACTTCATCTATTATCAATCCAATTTCACCACTGTAGTTAAGACTGGATGAAAGTGCATATATCCCATCCTTTATTTCTTCGACGAGTCCATTTTTAACGAGACTATCAAACTCCTTGTTGTAAATATTCACAGTGTATCTCTGCAGCCTCCTCATCAATGTTCTATTTTGTTCAGAGAATCTTAACTCCTCAATCAATTTTTCACTCACTTCATCATATCTCACCAGTATAGTCTTTTGAATCGAATCGTCAATGAGCTTAAATCTAGACGAGGCTGTCTTGAATGAGATATTTAATTCATTTGAAAATTTATCTGAAAGAAGTTCTAATATTTTCTTGTTGTCCAGATCATTGGCTTTCCAATAGAGTTCAGAGAAAAATCTTTCAAATGAAGCAGGATCAAGGAGATTCGGTTCAATTTCAGTAATGATATTCCTAAGAGTATTCTCGGCCTTTCGTAAAATTCCTGCAGGAACCTTACGTTGACTCTTAAAGACCACCACTTTTCCAGGTTCATGATTTTCCCCCTCTCGGTTACATCTTCCAGCAGCCTGCGCTATGGAATCAAGTCCCGCCATGGCTCTGTACACCACTGGGAAATCTATATCTACACCAGCTTCAATAAGTTGTGTGCTGATTACCCGGACAGATTCACCTCTGTCGAGTTTTCCTTTTATTTCACTGATTTTGCTGCTTCTGTGAGCCCCACACATAAGGGCAGAAAGATGAAACGTTCCCTCTGGCATAAGACTGTGTAGCTCCCTGCAGCTTTTCCTGTCGGAAACAATACATAATACTTGTGGATACTGCATAAGTTCATCTGACAGTTCTTTCCAGGGTTTTGGTGAACCCAAATCTTCAGGCATATGGACATTTACCCTGTTCAATTCTCCATAAAGTTCACTAACTGAATCTCCCATTATCTCCGTAATATTCTCAAAACCTGGAAAATATGTCCCTGCAATTTTATGTTCTCTCAGAGCTGGCTGAGTTGCAGTTGAGAGAACAATTGAAACATTGTAATTATTTACTAGGAGTTTCAATGTTTTGAGTATGGGTGACAGGTAGTTGACCGGCAATAGCTGTGTTTCATCCAGTATGACTACAGAATTTACAATATTGTGTAGTTTTCTGCACCTGCTTGGCTTAGAAGAGAAAAGGGATTCAAAAAATTGAACCGACGTTGTTACGATAACTGGGGCATCCCAGTTCTCGCTTGCAAGTTTCGTTCGGTCGTTTTCATTCTTATCAGATATATTTGAATGATGTTCCACAATATTCTCCTTACCTATCGCACTTCTGAAAACATCCACATTTTGCTCTATTATGCTGGTATATGGTATAACATATATGATTCGTTCAAGATTGTGTTTGACTGCATGATTCAGGGCAAAAGCAAGGCTCGAGAGAGTTTTGCCCCCTCCCGTGGGTACTGTAAGAGAAAACACCCCCATTGGTTCACTGGCCGATTTTGTGCATCTCTCCCTGACTTCCTTTCTTATCCTATTTATATTAGTGTCCGCTGAGTTTCTTTCTTTCTGGTACATATATTTATTGAACTTATCCAACAAGTTCGAAAAATCGACATTGTTTTTTCGAATGTTGCTCCTTTCTGGGCTCATATATGACTCAGTATCTAAAAAATCAGCGTCAACCAAGCTGGAAAACAACATTCTAATCCACAATGAAAGATCGAGATTATTCTTTTTAAATCTCCAAGGGGGAGATGAGAGTTCAGGGAGGCTCAAATGATTGATTAAATCCGCGTCTATTGAGTCCATATCAATAGGTTTTCGCAACCTGTATTTCAATGATGCCCGACCACCTTCCTCCGTAGACCAATCAGGTAAACCTGCGTGATGTCCGGCAATACAGTATGATAAGATTTCACCAAAGATTGAATAAATATTTTCTGCATATTTGGCACCATAAACTGAGTGTTCTACCTTACTCACTTTATCCTCAATCTGCCCGTTTCGACCATAACCGGTTTTCTTCCTAAAATATATCTGCCAATCCACGCGTCCTTTTCCAAGGTCATGGAGCAGCCCTAATGTTCTTCCGACTTCTCCAGAATGGAATTTTTCAGAAAATTCTTGGGTTAAGTTTCCGGTTGATAGTAAATGATCAATAAGCATGTGGGGAGGCCCCCAAGTTCCGTCTCCATTCTTCCTAGCGTGGGCAACAATTTCAAATATATTTTGGTCAAAATCACCTGCCTTTAATTCCATTCTAATGACCTTTATTCTTGGATACTTTATTAATTCATAATAACCTATCGATTCTCTGTAACTGGTCATTTTTGCGTGCTTGATTCCTGTCAACCTTTGTTCAAATTGTGCCTTCGCCTTAATACATCTAGAGTTGTATCATTTATGAAGGTCTCTTTTCTCAGGTCCGACGTGTAATACATTGAAGGGGTTGTAAATACCTCTGAACCATTTTCGTGTGTCATTCCACTTTTTATCTTCTTGTAAGTTAGGGATAGCTTGAGTGTCCCTTTGGTCTCTTAGTTCGTCAGTTCCAACATCGGTATTCAGGACAAAGGTAAAGAGCCACTCTTTTCTCCTCTCAGGCAGGTTGTCAACAAATTTCTCGGATCTTTTATGGTCGTAATCGGAATCAAGAAAGAATACGAGTCTGAGGTTGAGATCATTCACATCCTCATTTCAATTTCAAGTATGGTATTACACTTCAGAGATAGCTATTCTGCACCCATGCACACAATGGAGTTATAAGTAACATCGTATTGAAGGCATTTTATGAAAAGAACAGGGATAATAAAGAAGGGAAAAACTGACGATTGCACGTGCAAGAAAGATGGATCATATGGCCAGAAAAGTGTTGAAACGCAACAGAATTTTATTATCAATCCATAACAAAGATAAAAAAATAAAGGGAAAACAACAACTGGGAATCCGAAGACTTCGGAATAGAAATCATTGACTTTGGTAGTAGCTATGAATCGATAGAACAAAAATCATTCACAGGATAAATCCTTATAAAATTCTCAAGTTGGAATGGTCAGTTCGAAACATTTCTATGGCGTAATTGTGCCATGGCCCCATTATTTTTCCATTCAATCCCACCTGATATCAATGTGATCCGAGTCGTAGGTTCCAGCGGCAGTTGCAATCTTAGGTTTTTTCTTAACGTAGTAAACTGATAGAATCAGTGCGACCAGAGAAGACCAGATCAGGCCA
>JAJZXP010000447.1 GCA_021806345.1 Thermoplasmata archaeon
GGTATCATTTTGCAGTAAGCTACCTCGATATTAAGTATCAGCATGGGTTATACCATTCGATTGCCTTGATGGAAGTAGAATTACAGTTCAGGGCACCTGCTGAATGGATAAAAATACTTGTGGAAACCCATTCGGCGAGGATTAAGATAAGGGATATCCGGAGAAGCAAGGAAGGAGTAAAGGATCTGGTGGAAATCTTTGCTCCTGCAGGCGATATCAAAGGACTTTCTTCAGGTCTTCTCAAAGAGACAGAAACAACGGAGGATCATCTTACCATGGTGGATGAAAACCATGCAACTGCAATAGTCAATGCGGGCCAATGTCCAATTTGCAGTGTAATCCTTAACTGGGACTTGTTTCTGGTAGAAGCTTACAGCACCGATTCTGGAGACATGATAATGCGATGGCTAGTCCCGGACGAGGCTACAGTTTCTGGATTCTTAGCGCGTCTGGATGAAGATGGGGTTAAGTTTGAACTGATCAAGAAGAGGAACCTTACCAAAAGGGGTGATATCACCTCAAGGCAAGAATACGTTGTAAAAACAGCCCTTGACCTTGGATTCTTTGACTATCCAAAGAAAGTGAATCTTGAAGGGCTTTCTAATCGACTAAATGTTTCTTATGTGACACTTGCAGAGATCCTTAGGCGTGCTGAAAAGAATATTATCTCTTCTTACTTCAAGAAAAAATAGGAATAGTGGTTAAACCCTTTATTTCGGTGGCATTTGAAGATGCGCAGTATTTCAGAAAATATCTTTTCCACATCAGCCTTTTTCCGGAAAATTTTCCGAGTAAATCAAGAATTTCTTCGTGCCCATGACCCAGAATCATGCTTATGCTTTTCCTGATCGTTAGATGAATACGCTGTAAATCTTCATCATTCCGAAAAACTTCTGGATTCCATTTCAGGATTGTTGCGATCCTGAACTTTTAAAATTCTGATTCAAAAATGTTTAGTCTGATCAGGTCTTCGCAGAGATGTAGTGAATATGATCAATAATCGTCAGCAAAAGACTGAGTCTCACTTTTCTGGACTTTTCTCGTTGTTGCTACAAGAGCAATGTTTATCAGGTGAAGAGATACAGCTATAATAATAGAAACAAGGCCAATAATTGCACCAATCTTCCCTGCTGTTCCGGTTACTGCACCGGAGAAACCAGTGAAAAACAGTATTACTCCCGCGTTAAGAAGATAATATTCTTTAGATACTGTCGACTTCATATGTGCACTGCTTCTTGTCAAGCCAGATGAAAACATGTATGAGAGCCCGAATATTATCATTGCAACAAAGCCAAATAGCCATAACACAAAGATTGCATCATGGCTCACCATAAATACACCTAGAATGTCAGCAGCAAATACTGCAAGACCCACAAGGAGGTAGAAGAAGCTGGTTGCGATGAACTTGAGAACAAGTGTGGGGTTGACCCCAAGGGAACGTCTTTCATCAAGGTTATATGGCATATTCCTCAACCTCCATTGGTCCGCTTAATCAGAGGAATTTTCCTTTCGAGAGTTTTTCATGTACTTCTCTATGATCGTCTTCCGTTGGTATCGGAGAAACAATGTGGAGTGCTTCAATATCTGTCTTAGCCGAAATTCCCCTCTTTTCTCCTCTCGGAATGATGATAAGCTTTCCAGGATAAAGATCGACTTCGTTCTCGCCTGCAACAGCCATGCCTGTTCCCTTGAAAACGGCAAAAACCAAATCGGTATCCGGCGAGTGAACCGGGATAAACTGTCCTGCCCTGATATATGTGATTATGACCTTGTAGTCCTTCCCCGAATATATCCCGACCGGAGAGAACCTCTCCGGCGAGAAGCTTCTCTCGTCGTCAAAACTGGTTATCTTGACTTTTCCAGTTGGTGCAGGATTCTCTCCCCTTCTAAACACACCAACAAAAGTTCCGTCCGGGTTCCCGTGGGTCTCATACGCAGAAACCACTACCGGCAAACCCTCATGTTTCATGTGCTCCAGCAAATGCCTTGGATCATGGTCTACAATTACATGCAGTTCATGCCCAGGGTGCAAAGAAAGGAATTTCTCGAATATCTTTGCGTGTCTCTCCGCCGGCGCAATTGTTCTGGCATCAATTGTGCTATATTCTTGAGTCTTCATGAGAACCTTTAGGCCTTGCCCGGCATTTATGAAATCCCTACATTTTTAGGGTGTGGTAGAAAATTAGCTCCAGGATTTGGGATGTATTAAATCCTACACCTTAGCTCCAATCAATTTGTTTTGCTGATCTCATCGGACGAATGCTGCTTTTTGTGTACTGGATCAAGCGAGCCCATTATGCGCCTAAGATTGTAAATAAAGGCGACAATGGCGATCAGTATAACGAATCCGGAAATGTATGAAATTGTGTACCCTACCTGAGCAAAGGGTGCCAACAGATCACCGAAAACTCTCATGACATTCGCAATTGTCAGAATCACAAGCGGCAGGTACGAAACATTTTCCTGATTGGCTTTCTTCTTCAGGGTTAAGGGGAATATGACCGGACTGTGGGCAACAATGAATGTGCCTATGAAACCTAGCGCAATGGAGTGTGCTGCAGGATCAAGGAACCCATGGCCGGCTATCAATTGGGCCGTAAAAAGCAAAAGACCGAGGATCAACCAGAGATATGATATTATTACTCCAGTTCTCATAAAATTCTGGAACCTGTTTTTTCTCCTCGCACCATGGAATGTTGGGTCATACAACACCGACACAGCTATCAAAAAACCAATAAAAGCAATAGAAACATACATTGCAGCATAATGCAACAATGCATTGGATTCAGCAGAAACAAAAGCTGAAATAACCGCAACCCAGGACACATAAACCTGAATTTTAGTCGTTCTGGATTTCATTCCTCGGACAAACCCGAGTTCCATCCTCTCAGCCAGTACATAAATGACAGGAAATAACAGTGCCAGGTAGGTGAGACCTGTATTACCCGTGATAACAAACCCCATATTGGAAAAAGCTGAAAGTGCCATTGCAAAAATCGCAGCCCCAAATACCTGTTTAATACCTCTCTGTCCAGGATTCCTGCTGCTCGTCATATAATACAGAAATAGAAGCGAGGATGCCATTACAAGGATTAACCCCACATATCTCAGGAATGGCAAATTGTAAAGTATGGCTATTGAGGTGCTGAAAACCCCCGCAAAAAGCATTACCAATATGGGTCTGGAAATTGGCAACCGGCCAGCTAAAGGGAATTTTTCCATCAATTCCAATTTTTCCGTGATTAGCAGGCCACCTACAACACCGAAAATCATGAGATCAGGGTGGAATAAGATTCCGGAGGCAACTGGAGCGTTAATGTAATACCCGTTGTTTTCTGCAAGGGCAGCAATGCCCGTCAGAAGGCCAAGTGCAAGAGAAACAACCGAAAGAAGTATTCCAGCATAAACTATGGGAAGTGGCTTTACAGCTTTCCTATTTCTGGAAATTTCAGGCATTGCAAATTCACCTTCAGAAAATTCATCCTGAAGTCAGTATAAGAATCATCCCTAAAAAATTAGGTTGATGCTTTTATCATAGTCATTAAACTTGATATGGGGAGAATAGAGAAAACTCACGCAAAATAGGGCAAACGTTGCCTTACGAGAAATTTAAAGCACTCTTTTCAACGACTAAGCTAGGTGGAAATAGCTTCTATAATTTGCTCCACAAACTTGAACACAATGGTTTGATTGAGATAATTTTGAATAATGAGGGATGGCCCATTCAGGTTATGGTGAAGGAATGAACCCCCTCTCCAAATTTGGATTCTTATTGATTAGTGGTTCATCTTTAGGCATCATCGTCTTGAAAATTCTAGTGAAATACCAACTATTCCTTGGAACTTGGCTCTACGCTTACATATCAGATCTTGCAGTCCTTTTTGGACTTATATTTTTTATTGCCATAATCTTAATTTTGAATCCTATAATGAGGAATTTTATAGTATTGGGTTTGACATTTCTCATTTTCTTGTTTTTGGTTTACATCTTCATTGTGCCAGTTTCTCTAATAGGTGTTTGAAGTGGTGAAGTGTAAAGTTTGCAAGAGACCTACGGCAGTCGTTAAAGTATTTGGAAAGTTGAAAACTAGAGCAATTGGTTGGTATTGCTTCAAAGATCATCGCTTTGTTCCTGACGAAGATAAGGTGAAGATGGAAGAAGAAATGATTTGAACCTTCACTGACAAATTGATTAAGGTTCACAAAATAATTTATAAACTCAATAGGCTCTTCATTTTATGCCCGCATCTTTATATGAATCATTAGCCAGGGAATACCTGGAAACTGAAGGCTATCTCGTGTACAATAATCTTAAAATGCCAAACAAACAGGAAATAGATATTTTTGCATATTCTCCTAAGAAAGAAGCAATAATTGGTGAAGTGAAGGCAATAAATCCAAATGAAAAGGCCATGGAGAAGTTGGCTTCAAAGCTCGACAAAGAAGTAATACTAGAATTTGTCAAGGAGAGCTATGGGGTCAAGGATTTCAAACTCGTTCTCTTTTGTTGGAACATGTATGAACATGATGAGCCAATGAAGAAATATGGAAAGAAACTTGGCTTTGATGACGTCATTACCTACCCAGAAATAGTTAAGACGTTATTTGAAAATGTAAAGAAAGTAAGGGATAATGATAGGTGGTTCTATGATGTGAATCGCCCCAACACACTTTTGCTACAAATCATATACGATGCCCTTTTGAATGAGTCTCAATATTTGAACAAGAAAGATTTTGAGGACTCAAAATGATTTCTGCAACCTTAACAGATTTTAAATCGATTTCAGATTTCGCATCGGCTCAAAAGGAAGCTCCAAAATTACCCGGTATCTATGTACTGAGGAAGAAAGATGCCATCAAGTTTCCGAGGATAAATGGAGAGACTGATATATTATATATAGGGAGTACTGATAATCTTAAAAGACGATTTTATGGTTATAATCATCCAGGGAAATCCCAATATACAAACCAAAAAGTCAACAACTTTGTCATTAATCTGAACCATGAGGCAGAATTTATGTGGAAAGTTGAACCAGACCCTGAAAGGGCGAGGTTCACTGAACATGAATTACTAAATAGATACCAAAAAGATCATCATGAGTTCCCTCCATTGAATGGAGCTAGTGTAAGGTCGTTGAAGTTAACATTGTCTCCCGAAAAGATAGGTCTTTTGGACGAATTAAGTATGAAAGAGCCCTGAGTCAACCCGAATCAGCTATTGGCAGCGTTAGGAAAGTATTTTTGCTTTATTTCCCAATTTTCAAATTTGTGAAATTGTAGAGGTGAAGAACGCAGTTTTTCTGGCATGAGATGATCGAGGATACAGTCAAAGCGAACGTATCCGCTTCACTAAAATTGTTATAATTCGTTGAATAATATACCATATTTTGTGAATTAGAAGAGTGAAAATTATATGACAGATAAGCTTTAATATTTCAATCGCTATATACTCTGTGCGAGGTGACTTTCATAACGAAAAGTGAGAAATTTGTGTTTTTAGCTGAAAAAAGGCTTGAAAAGGCGATTCATGCAATAGAAATATTAAAACCATTATCAGACAAATCTCGATACGAATATTCTGAAAAACAAGCAAATTACATAGTGAAGAAACTGAAGACGGCTGTAAATGAATTAGACTTGAGTTTCAAAGGTGAAAAAACAAACCAAAAGAAAGTGTCTTTGCCAAAAGAGTAGGTCAGTAGAGGTTCAGAACAAATTTGGAAGTGACAATATGGTAGTATTAGATCTTGTCAATGCAAAATCAGAACGAGAAGTAGCAAAGATAATTAGTTCGTCTTCAGTTTTCCTGTATGGGGGCTGGAAGCCGCTTGGTGGTATAGATAACAATTATGGTGTAGTGCTGAATCAGCAAGCGCATCCAGTCGCATCTATAGTCGAAAAAATTGTAAATTCAAGCGATGCAATTCTCATAAAGGAATGCAAGAGAAGAAAGATAGATCCAGAAGGAGACGAAGCACCGGAATCAATGTTCGAAGCAGTAGAGGAGTTTTTTGGGGTCAAAGATGGAGACCTTGGAAATCTCCCCTCTAAAGAGAGAAGAGAGTTAGCCAAAAATATCCGGGTCATTGCAGACGGGGACAAAAGTGAACCCAATATAATAGTTGCAGATTTGGGAGAAGGGCAACATCCTGAAGATTTTGAAGGAACATTTTTGACAATATTGAGGGGTTCTTCTAGAAAGCGTTTTATTCCTTTTGTTCAAGGGATGTTTTATATGGGAGGAACAGGGGTTTTGCCAAATTGTGGAAAATATGGTTATGAATTAATTATCTCAAAAAAGGCTCCTGATATTGGAGACCCGCTGAAGTCCAACAAATGGGGGTGGACACTTATCAGAAAGAATTTAGAACTAGAAAGATATGAATACTTTGTAGGTGACGATGGGATTATCCCCACTTTTGAAACCGATAGGCTTTCCATATTGCCCGATGGAGAAGACCTTCCATATGGTACTTTTATGAAAATGTACAGTTACAACATGGATACTAAGTCAAACATAACAGCTGAGTTTTGGAAGAAGTTAAACAGATTCCTTTTCCGTTCCCCTCTGCCAGTGTTATTGCAAGAGTCTAGAGATTTTGCAAGTGCAGTTATGCAAATTGTCTTGGAAGGAAACCAATACTCCATAAATCAACATAGGGACAAAATAGAAACTGAATTTACTATTGAAGAGAAGATAGGAGACCTTGGTATTAGGAAAATACGAGTTTATGTTTTCAGAGATGATTTAGATCCAAAAGAAAACTATTACACTTCAGAAGGAGAGGCAATCTTTTTAACAATCAATGGTCAGACACACGCTTCATTTGGAAGGAGTTTTATAAAAACCAGGGCTAAAAAGCCCCATCTTTCGCGCACATTGTTGGTAAGTATTGATTGTACAGACATAGCAGGTACACTTCAGCATGATGCCTTCATGCCTTCAAGGGACAGGATGAGAGATAATGAAGTCTCTGCGAAGATTATGGAAGACTTGGCCTATGTATTACGTAATGATGACACTCTCAAGAACATTGACAACGATCGATATCAGAAATTAATTGAAAAAAGTGTTGACGACACCGATTTTGCGAATAAAATAATAGGGAAGCTTATTGCAGCCAATCAAGATTTAATAAAGTACTTAAAAATCGGAGGTAAAATCTCGCATCCTACACAACCTGGGAAAAAAGAAACTGTTCCAACTTTTGGTTCTTTTCCCACACATCTCAGAATTAAGGGGTGGAAGGGTGATAAGGGTGTTTTCACAAAGTCCATTCCAATAAACGCGGTTAGGTCTAGAATTGATTTTGAACTTGATGCTCCAAACGATTATTTCGATAGGGCCTGGGCCCCTGGTACACTGCTTTTATCACCTTCAGAGAGCTATGTAGGAAGAAAGCAGAAAGATGGTATACTAACGCTTAGAGTTATGCCAAAACAAGGTGCTAAAGTTGGAGATAAACACGATACGAAGGTTGAAGTCACAAGATATCAAGATTCTACACTTTCCGTCCAATTTGAGATTAAATACCTACCACCAGCCGACCCCACGCCTCCTGGACCAATAAATCCAAAGGACAAACTTCCAGGGATGCAAGATTTAGGACTTCCAAAGCCAATTCCAATTTACAGAGATGGATGGAAACAGCATAACTGGTCCGGGGAAGATGTTGTAAAAATAGAAGCACGTGAAAATGGTGATTCCAATCTATCAGAACTCACAGTTTTCATAAATATGGATAGTGACGATCTCCTATCATTCAAGAGAAGGGGAGGTTATATCTCGAAAATGGTGAAAGCAATCGATAAGAGTTATGAAATTGGAATACTTCTATATTCTCTTACATCCTACATGGAGCTGATTAACTATAGGAATAATCAAGACAATCAAAACGAAGGAGAGATAGACGCAGGCTCCATAGTGTCAGTTGTTATGAAAGGTGTCTCCAAAGCATTACTAGATATGGTTTGGAATACTGGAATAAGGGATGCTCTCCAAGATACATAGCCTACCAAATTTTGGTTATATATTTTTCAGGTATGGTTATCTGGTTGATTCTATAATTCATCAACTCAAAATTGTCTGAACTCAATTCAACACCTATTGGTTTCCTTCCCATTTTGAATGCAGAAATACATGTCGAGCCACTTCCTGCGTGAGGATCTAGAACAACATCACCTACGTCTGAAGATGCGGATATAATCCATTCTAACAAGTCAGATGGTTTCTGTGTGGAAAAGCCACAATATTCCAAGTGCTCACCATTCACTGAAGTAATATCTAGAATAGACTTAGGAAACCTCCAACCATTGTTTATGGATGTGTAATCTTTTTTATATTTTCCCTGTGTTGACGATTTCGCCTCCGGTTTCCTTCGTTTCTTGTAGGGTTTTCCTTTAAATCCACTGCGTCTATAGTAGAACTTAGTTTTTTCAGTTAAACATCTTTTCTTTTTGAATACAAATATATTTTCATGAATAGGTATTGGCATAAAATTAGAAACCCACGGGTTATTTTTTTTGTTCCAGATAATTTCAAATCTAAAGTCAAAATATTCTGAAAAGGCCACCAAGACTCTACTAATCATAGGTTGTTTGCCGAAGATATAGACTAACCCATTATCTTTTAAAATATAATCGTACACCTTAGCTAGAACGTCCCAGTTTGGTTCTTTGTCCCAAATATTCTTGGTAATGCCATATGGGGGGTCATCTATTATTAGATCTATGGACCCTCTTGGTAGTGTGTAGACTACATCTTCGCAATAGCCATTCATTGTTCTTGGAGAAAAGAATTGTGGAAGCGAATGACCCAATGGACGTATGTATTTATGTTTCCATTTCTTAGAGTCCTTGTATCTTTGGTATAAATAGTAATTCTCGTGCACTTTTCTTATGTCAAATTTTGTCTTTGGAATGTTAACATTTCTCCTAGCATAAACTGGCATTTTTTCTTTTACTATGGGTTCTGCGCAATTGAATGAATACGTAGGATCTACCTGAAAATCTAGCTTATTCAATTATTGTGTCGCCTCCATTTCCCAAGTCTTTTGTATTGAAATTGCTAGAGGTAGCACTTTCGCACCAATTTCGCTTATAAAATAATTTCCACTCTTTTGTTTTTGATAAATCAACTGCATTTTTTTAAGAGGTTCTATTAGTGAATCAAGAGTTCCGCTTTGCAAAGTGGTAAACTTAAGATACTTATGAGACAAACCCTGCTCCCTATTTTCGTTAAGTGCTTTGAGTAAGTCTAATACGTGATCCCTACCCAAGACTTTGAGTATTGGACTTTTCAATGCACCATCAATGAACGCTAAGTTAATATTATTTCGCTTTTGCCCATTAATCATTAACTAATAACCTTATGTCAATAGCAATCAACTAATAGTTATAAATTTATTGTTTATCTAGCAAGGAATGCTGTATCTTCAGTAATTCCTACACCTTTCTTCTCATTGTAATTTCATTTTGAAATTCCCTTACTTCCTTCTTTGGTACGAGACAATATCCATCGAGTCATCTTAGGAATTTACTCTCCAAACTGTATTACACGTAATACCTGTAATACAAGAATTTCTTTCAAACAGATCTAATCCAAGTTTCACTCATAATGTAAATTGGAAGAAGGACAACTTTCAAAGGTCCAACAAAAATTCAGAAGCAAAAGTGCTTGCAGAACCAACCAGAGTTAAGCGGGTCCGAGGGGGTTCGAACCCCTGACCTATGGATTAAGAGTCCATCGCTCTACCTAGCTAAGCTACGGACCCGGCGAACCAAGATATTAATTGGGGATTTATAACTTGTTCTCTCAC
>JAJZXP010000390.1 GCA_021806345.1 Thermoplasmata archaeon
AAAACGAAATATTAGGATGGAAGTAGAATCTCTCAATACTTTCATTAACAATGCCCTTGACCTGGATAAGAATGAGGTGGAAATTGTTTCCGAAACAAAGGAGAAATTCAAGGGTACTGACCAAATGACAATCCTCAAAATTATTAATCAGATCAAAGAAAAAAGATTTGACCAAAATGATATCCCACGAGAACTTATCCATGAGATAGAACAGTGGGATAATATTGATTAGATGGTTAATCTAATGATGACTCCAGATTTATTTAACATTTATTGAATAGACTTGAGTCCAACAAAAGGTCATGAGCAGAATTTCAAAAGACCAGGCTTGGTTATAGCTAACCATCCAACTGGACTGGCTACAATTATCCCTTTAACAACAACACTGGGAGCAAAGTCATTCCCTTATACTCAAAAAATTCAAAAAAACTCAACGAATTTACTTAGTGATGATTCTGTGGCGCTTATTTTTCAGATGCGCTCTGTTGATTTTCGAGAGAGGAACCGGGGTCGATTGGGAAAAATTGAAGGAGTTGAATTAGAACTCATAAAGACTCAGATAAAACTCTATCTAAATCTTTCGTGAAATCGCGGATTAAATATTAGTTTTTTTAGCCGTACAATGAAACCGAAATTTAATCCACTATGTTAGATTCTTCCCCCTAATTATATCTTTTTCCCCTTTTTACGCTTTCTGGAATGATAGTTGGTCTTAACTACGCTGTATGCAGCAGGATCAATCCAATTCCCCCTCTGTGTATGATATATTCATCGTAAGTTTGTTTTCTCTTGATCATATATTATATTGCTCTCAACAGATGTCTTGTGACAGCAATTTTTACTTTCTTCGATCTCGAACTTTCCGAAATTCATTCATAGACAAAGGTAATGTGAGAAACTTGATAGAAAATTCTCCTGTCCCTATACAGTTGATTGCCATAGCAGATTTTCTTTCTCAGAAATTAAATTTTCTGATTGTATTGAAAGGTCATATTCACTTTTTCCACGTAAGTTTCAACTTTTCCAACACTTACCCAGAGATCAGATGGGACATTCCTGTGGAAAATCTTCTCACCGGACTCTATGGCCCTCTGTATTGCCACAGTGAACTCTGTGTCATTTTCATGTAGATACCTGCTTATGGGGAACGTGAACCTGTAAACCGCACAGAGTGCTAAGTTGGAAATGGGTATTCTGGGTTTTTCCTTTGCTTCCAGGATCATGCCCGTAGAAGAATCAACTCTTGCATTGCCATATCTTGATGCGTCCTTAACATTGAAAAGAAAAAGGTTTGATTCCTCAGATCTTCTCATGTCCCTGTAATAGGAAGAATCCAGAATAAATGCATCTCCTGCATTGATTATTGAATCTCCTGAAAGAAAATCTCCTGCACAGTATATGGCATTCCCAAATCCTGATGGTTTTTCCTGATATATTATCTGAACGTCAGGAAATTCCCTTCTGACGTAAGTTTCAGTGATAGAATCAGAATTCTGGAGCACCACTGCAGCTTCCTTCACGCCAGAATCAAAAAGCCTGTTGAGGACTATGTCAATGACTGGCCTTAATACAAGTTTCCCATCCCTGAAATCATAGAGTGGAAGCATCTCCTTCCTGAATTTTCCATCAAGACCTGATCTTGTTCCCATTCCTGCAGCTGTAACCAGCCCCTTCAACTATTATCACTCATCCCGTATCTTGAAATGAGAAGAGCCATATATATTATTTGAAACGCTGATAGTGAAGCGTATATCCAGACTCTCCACATGTGACAACATCAAACACGATCTGAAATTGCCTGACCGCATATACCCTTGTGTTTTCTGTGGCCCCACCATAGACAGGTTCCTGAATGTAGGATTGATCGCTATAGGAAAGAAATTCCCGAATTCCTACCCATGGAAATTATAGAACTGCCAATGGCAACTCTGTTAACTGAAATGGAAAAGCCCTGCGTTAGTTGGTGGAGAATGTTACTGTAAAAACGTTATATTCGTCGCAGGATTTTGACACACGCTGAGAGAGATATCAGAAATTATTATTCAACAAAAACTGATGTAAGTTATCTGCTATTGCAATGTAATTATCTGATAGAACGTATTCTTATTATATATATTTGTATTGGATTCTTGTAAAAATGATCAGTGACAAAACTAAACCTATTGTAGTACAGGGAGACGGCACAATTTTTCTCGAGGTAGATTCCGATCCTAATAGAGCCTGCAGGGATAAGATTGGCAGGTTTGCTGAACTGATAAAGTCGCCTGAACATATTCATACCTACAAAGTAACACCATTGGCCGTGTGGAACGCAGCATCTACCGGCATAGCACTCAATGACATGTTGGATACACTGTTATCAAACTCAAAATATGAGGTACCAGATAATATAGTGCGTAATATACAAGACTGGTACCGGAGATATGGAAAGGTAAAACTGGTCAAAACACCTATTGACAGAAATACAGGTATTGATCCCAATTACATCTATCTGATATCTGAAGATCGATCCGCATTACTGGAGATAGCCGGACGGAAAACGATTCAAGGTTTTCTTGATGGTTGGGTTGGAAACAATTCAATCAGAGTCAGGGCAATATATAGAGGGAGGCTCAAGCAGGCGCTTATAAAGGTGTCATACCCGGTTGAGGACCTCGTTGGATTCCAGCCAGGAGATCCACTTTTATTCTCGCTGGCTCAAAAAACAAGATCGGGACAGGAGTTCTCTCTCAGATCCTACCAGAAGGAAGCAGTACATGCATTTATGGCTGGAGGAGATGGGAGCAGGAGTGGTGTCATAGTACTACCAAGCGGTGCAGGTAAGACTGTTGTGGGAATGGGGGCGATGGAGAAGATTGGGGAAAATACACTTATCATAACCACTGGAACTGTTGCCGTAAGACAGTGGATCAGGGAGATCGGTGACAAATCTACCATTGATTCTCTCATTGTTGGTGAATATACCGGAGAAAGCAAGGAGATACAGCCCATAACAGTCACAACCTATCAGATTCTTACACACTCGACGGTGAAACCCTCCGGAATGTTGGAGGATACAAATGATCCAGAAAAAACTGAAATCTCCTCCAATGAGGATATTACCAAGATATATCCACACCTCAATGTTTTCATGGCACGTAACTGGGGGCTCATCATCTATGATGAAGTTCATCTTCTGCCCGCGCCTGTTTTCAGGATAACATCAGAGATTCAGGCAAAGAAAAGACTTGGATTGACAGCCACACTGGTAAGAGAGGATGGCAAGGAGGATGATGTATTCTCACTTATAGGACCAAAGAAATTTGACGCCCCATGGAAGGATCTTGAAAGTGAAGGGTGGATTGCAACTGCCTTTTGCAGTGAGGTAAGAGTTGTTTTTCCAAATGAACAATACAGGATGGATTATGCAGTTGCTCCACAGAGGCTCAAGTACAGGATAGCTGCAGAAAATCCGACCAAGATTGATGTGTTGAAATCAATAATTCAGAGAGTGAATCCGGATGATTCCGTTTTGATCATAGGTGATTATATAGATCAGCTTACGAAAATAGCCGAAATACTTAATACTCCAATAATAACAGGGAAAACAAAAAACAGTGAGAGGGAGGAACTTTATTCCAGATTCAGAAATCATGATATAAACATCCTTGTGGTATCAAAGGTTGCAAACTATGCGATAGACCTTCCAGACGCCAATGTGGCAATTCAGGTATCTGGAACATTTGGCTCAAGGCAGGAAGAGGCCCAGAGACTTGGGAGAATACTCCGGCCAAAATCAAAGGGTACACAGGCTCATTTTTACACTGTTGTCACCTCTGATACTCTGGATCAGGAATATTCCATGAGGAGGCAATTATTCCTCACAGAGAGAGGGTACAGCTATACGATAATAAATCAGGATGAACTGATCCAGAGAATTGGGACAGGGGAAAAAAGTGCATAAAATTAGTATAGATTCCAGACAATCCGGTAAAATCGATTCTGACAAAAATAAACAGAAGATACCCGAAAAACAGAGAATGTTTACTCTTTCACAGATTCTTGAAAAAATTGCGAAGGATGACCCTGATTATTACGGGAAGATTTTGAGGAATTTCAGGTATCAGGCAGTAATAGATAACGACGGGGGGAATGAGATGAACCCTGAAAAACTTGCAATACAGATCGTCGTTAGTGGCAGACTTTTCAATAATAAAAAGTATATTGATTACTCTGAAATTCAGTTTGCAAATATGCTTGCCTCTATTCTTACCCCAATTCCTGTAGAATCGGCAAGAAAATATTATCCATATAATTCTTTTTCCAGGATAATGAACGATTTCCTTGATAAAAACTTAATTTTCAAAATAATTTATGATTCCACAGAATACCTTGTTTTGCCTGCAGAATACAGATTCATGAACAATACATACTTCCGTATGTCATCGGAATTCATGCTGGAGAACTCCATAAGGAAAATAGGAAAAGCAGATCTTACTAAATTCTTTGAGATCAAAGGAGAGTATTTCCCAAAATCTACCAGTGAAATCATCATGAAAGCTAAGGCCTATTCTCAGATAATATGTGAATTTGAAAACATATTATCTAAAATGCCCAATGAGGCAAAAGTTTTATTCGATCTCATCATAAATTCAAACGGAATCGTGTCAATTGAGGAGGGAATTCATATGGCTAAAATTGTAGTCGGTGAGAATTCTCTTAAAAATGGTGATATGAACCGGAACACCAAATATGATGATTCTGCAGCATCCAGATTGATGAATCATCTGCTTTTTAATTTCTTAGTCCTGACAGTCAGGCGTAATTCTTCAGAAAAATTCGTCGCGTATCTCATTCCAGAAGAACTGATTGTAATATATGCCAATAACAAACTTTCCTCTGTCGGGAAAGTAAAACATGTGTTCATACCAGACAAAAATACAGATCAATATTTCAACCTGGTGAAAATAAGGAATTTCCTATTTGTATCCTATTATCTTGAAACTCACGATCAAAGAAGGACCACTGAGAGACTTGCAAACATGCTTTCCATGGATCAAGAAAGTCTGGCACTTATGGATAAATTTTGCCGTCACTTAAATTATATCTATGGTTCAAAATCAACATATAGTATTACAAAGTCGGGAATGGAGGGATTGCAGAACATGGAAAAGATCTCAACGGATTTCAGCAACCTCTTACCCACTTTTCTACAAAGCGGAAATTGGAATGAGCCGGTTGAAAATAGTCCAATAGCTAAAACCGAAATCCGGGTTTTTGATATCCTCAAATCAAGCAAGTCCGCATATAGCATCCAGGATATATGTTCACTTGTTAAATGGAATACAAAAAATATAATTGGTTTCATAAATGATTTCCTTCGTGAAATTTCGGTTAGGCAGTACAGCAAAGAAAAGAGGAAAGATATCAGGGAAACGATATTCGATCCTTCAAATACAGGCATGGTAAATACCGCCATAAAACACCTCATAGAACTTGGAGTCATCTTAACTGGACATACAATGGAAAATGGAGAGAACGTAGTAATGATGCCAATGGGCGAATTGAAACCACACACTGAAAACAGCAATTTAGAAGATATCAGGAAATATGTGGCTTCAAAGAAAACCGGAATTGTTGTGCAGTCCAATTATGAGGTGATCGTATCCCCGTTCGAAGAATTTGGCATACTAAACAATCTAATGCAAGGTTGTGAGCTCCTTACGGCATCAACAAACATAGTGTTGAGGATAACAGAGAAAAGCCTGAGGTTTTATAGCAACAATGGGGGAGATCTGAAAAATTTCCTTTCCACTATTGATAAAGCATCAGTCCACGGAATGCCTGAAACCATAACAAGAACAATCAATGACATTGCAGCACACACTGGTGAGATCACAATCTCGAAATGTGTAGGAATCCTTGTTTTCAAAGATCCTGTGTTGATGAAGAGAGCAGAAACCAACAGGGTAATTTCAAAGCTGAACACATTCAGGATTGCCGACAATGTTATGGGAATAGTTAACTCCGAAGATTTTGAAAAAATTGGAAAAACTCTTGATAATGCCGGGTTTCTATATTCAATACATAAAGAAAAGAAAGGATAGTTCTATAAATTCAATAATGTCCCGTACAAACCCTAATCTGCCTACAAAACCATATACTTTCTTCCAGTGATCCATCCCTCATTTATGTCCATCATTAATTTCTATATCCCTTTCTCTCTTCAGACCTTTCATATGGAAGAGATGATGCCTGCATTCTTTCATCTTATTCCATGGGGCTGTTGAGAAATCGTTCCAACAGTTTTTTCTTTTCACCCTTGCTGACGTGAAGAAAATTGATTATTATTCCTTTCATTACTTCCAATTGGCCCTGCATATTTTCACCTCTTCAAATCTGAATTGTGCAGGGCCTCTTCAATTTTACAGCAGATTCAATACACTATCAGATTATACGGTCTATTCCTTAAAAAATGACGAAATAAGAATTAAATCTATTCACAGAATAGTCGGAAGAATATCTTTCTTTTATATTTTATCACTCATTGACCATTTATTGTATCAATATAATCTTTTGCTTCTTTACGCTTATTGAACTCATTCTCAAGATACTTTGTATCAGTCAAAGTATTGTTATGAATTAGATTCAAGTATGAAGTCTGGGTAGAGAATATTTCTGCCTTAGATTTGTCAGTTTTGTAGGTGTTTCCCTTGTTTCCTGTCTTAACGTAACTGAAAGTGCCCAAATCAAAGTCGATAAAATTACCTTCACCTCCTCCACCTTTACCTTCTTTGGGATGCACTGCATGTGTTGCACCAATTATATCGAAACCTAGGAATGCCAGCATAAATTCCTTGGCAAGTGTCGTCTGTTTTTTGTCACTGGTTCTGGGCCGGCTTACATTTGCTGCGTAGTAAATAGGGTAATAGCCTTCCGCCATATACTTGATCTTTAGTTGGTGAAGCATAGCGATAGACCTCATGAAACTATCAGGGGCTGATCTCTTGAGGTCTATAAGAAGTGGGATAGCATTGTATTTGGTCTCATTTTCATTGACTGTGCCCAGTGATTTACCAGAATAGAAATTTATAAATTTGTCAATTTCACCGTATTTTACATATGCCGGTACATATCCGAACAGATTTTTTGAGGTCAAGGTTGTAAAAAAAGTGTCAAAGGAATTTGTTACCTGATGATATATTTCATCTAAACTTGAATCATACAGTGAAAGGGAATAGGGCATAGTAATAAAGTGGTCATTGAACAGTGTTTCAAAATTACTTAACAATCCCAAATCCTCGAACTTGACCAGATTGTTAATGTCTGTGTTTTTATCTCCATAAAAAGAAATGATGTTGACATTATTCTTAACTTCTTTCTTCTTCAACTTTCTCTCAATATTTTCGTCAAATTTTGGGTAGTTAGGCTTACCCTTTAGCTCATCATTTTTTATGGGGATCATGAGTTCTGTGAAGTACTTTTTATCAAAGTTGAAACTTACTTTTTTGAATGCTCTTGACGGTGTTTCTCTTATCTCCCCTTCGCGATTTTTAATTCTTAGATTGAAAATGCTATTTTTGTTCTCCTCTCCATAGAGTAATTTATAATCCATATTAATAAGAGTACATTGCTAAAAGAGTTTATATTTTTTTGCATGAAAAAGAAAATTCTTATTGAGTAGCTTGCATTTAGCGATCAAGATGGCAACCACACAAAATGATCAAGATGGCAAGTTGAACGTTTTCACTATTGGCAACATGATAGATAAAGCTATAGTTCATCTTGCACAGGGAAAAGAAATTAATAAATTAAGTCTTCAGAAAGGAGTATTTCTTTATCTGCTTTCAATTTCTGCGAGGAGAAACTACGATTTCAAGAAAGTAGCCCAAATAGCAGCATTTGAGCCATACAAGTTCGGACCATTCAGTGAACTTCTCGAGGGAGAGATAGAGCAGTTGAAAGGGTACAATGAAATTAAGTCGTATGGGAACAAAGATGAACATGAAAAAATAAAATCTTCTGAGATGGCAGCAGTCAATTATAAGCTTGAAAAGGACGAACAGGAAATTATGAAGAACATCAAATTTTTGATAGATAATCTCACCCCCGTAGAGCTTGCATTTTATGTGTATTTTAACCCAGCAATAGATGAGAGTGTCAGAGATTATTTTACCTCAAACTCAGAAATTAAAGAAAAATTGAGGAATAGGAGACAAAGGTTTGTAAAAACCCTCAAAAATAAAAATGTAATTGATGATGAAGTGGCAGACCTGATTATTTATGGCTAATCTCAATATACGTCTGATTGACTCTGATGTCATTTCTAATTTATTAGTAATGGCAGTCCGGAGCGATGTTTTCATCAGTTTAGCGAAACCGTCTTCGAATTTTCAATTGTTGACAACACAAGTAGTGATTCAAGAAGTTCAAACGGGGATCAACAAAATTGACCAAACTAAGAAGATTAATGGAAATTCCATCACTGATTCTGTTATCATAGAAATAAAACGAAAGTGGACAGATTTAAAGGGTCTTTTCATTATTAAAGAGGTAAAAGAGGATCCATCAACATTCAGAAACAGAGGAGAACAATCACTTGTTGATGCAATACCGTCAGGGAAAGGGAACTTTAGGATTGTTTCAAATAATGCGGATGATATTCGTAAATTCTTTAAGGTCAAGCACATCCAAATGAAGTATTACCAAGCTCCTTTTGAATTTTATGAAGAAATGTGCAAATTCTGGTTTAAAGACTATAAGGACATGATCCGGTTTATCATCCTCTCCAATCACGATTTCAGGGTTATACGAAAGAATGAACTTGGCAATATTTTGATCAGGTTAAGATTAAAGTAAGTTGTGTTTGAACTTGAGTTTCGCAATCATTTTATGATCTGAAAGAGTAAATCAACCCCATCCCTTTCAAATGTGTAGTATGCGCTATGGAGCATGTTTCGTTATAATTTGAATATAATAAACATGTTTGTTCCTCAGATTTTCAAAGAGGAGACACAAATAAGGCATCGAAGAGTACGTACAGATAGTTGAAATGGAAGTAACATCAATAATTTAAAGGAAATGTGAAGGACCTCTTCAATTTTACAGCAGATTCAATACACTATTAAACTATACAAAACTTGGTGTTAGATTATTGGATGTAATCTTACACGCCAAATAAATTAATGATCATAGTATGCTTTCTCCGTGGTTGGCTGAAGAGGTTGCAAGTTACATCATAATTTGTGGTTAGACACGTGACGAATGAAAATTCGACAATTTTTTATACAGTGTTAAATTGTAAGTGAGATGAGGGATATAGAGGAAAAAATAGCCGGTGAAATAGCACTTTCAGAGGATTTTGGAAAGACTATTGAGAAATGGAGAAGGGAATTCATGATAACAAAGTCTGAACTGGCCCGGAAGATGAATGTTCCCGTGTCCATGATCAAGGATTATGAATCAAGCAGGAGGAAGTCGCCAGGAATTGCCACCATTAAGAAATTTGTGAAGGCAATGGTGGAGGTTGAGACGGATCATGGAGGAGCAATCCTGAGAAGGTACAGAGCAGGTGTTCCTCATGATGCACTCATAGACATAGGCGATTATACAAGGGATGTGAATCTCAGGACAGTCATACAGAAAATTGCAGGAAGAAGTGAATCTGAAGCAGATACTGACAGATATATCAGGGGATATACCATTGTGAATGGAATAAAGGCAATACTCACATTCTCCTATTCAGAATACAATGTTCT
>JAJZXP010000126.1 GCA_021806345.1 Thermoplasmata archaeon
ATCAAGAACCGTTTTTCCTTCAAGCATTTTGATGGGCATATTCGCAAAATCTCTCCATTCGGTTGCTGTTACCACAATATCACTTTCGCTTATGCAGGTTTGCATGTCTTTACAGATATTGACTCCCACAAGCTTCTTTATAACGGGGTCATAGGCTTTTATAATTGCACCTTCCTCCTTCAACCGGGATATTAGAAGTATTGATCTGCTTTCCCTCAGGTCGTTTGTGAGATCCTTGAAGCTTAAACCAAGAACGCACACTCTGGATCCTGAGAAAGATATCCCTCTTTCCATGGCGTTTTGCAATATCAAGGATATCCTGTTTTCATTGTATCCATATACCTCTCTGATAATACTCATGTCAACCCCTTTTGACCTAGCAAATGTTATCAATGCCTGCGTATCTTTTGGAAAACAGGATCCACCGAAACCCAAACCGGCTTTGAGGAATTCCTTCCCGATCCGTTTATCGAGGCCCATACCCTTTGCAACTACGTTTACATCTGCACCAGGTATCTTGTCACAGAGATCTGCCATCTGGTTGATGAATGATATTTTTGTTGCCAGAAATGCGTTACTGGCATATTTTATCAGCTCTGCATTTGCGTTTGTTGTTACTATAACAGGTGAGCTGGTGAAGTCCCAGATCTCCTTTACTATATCACAGGGTTCACCACCTATTACTATCCTGTCAGGATGCTCCGTATCATAAATGGCAGAACCTTCCCTTGTGAATTCAGGATTTGAAATTACTTTCATTCCAGTTCTAGCGGATAAAAGAGATGCAGTTCCTGGAACCACAGTACTCTTGATTATCAGTATAGCAGATCTGTTGATCTTCGCAACCTCATCAGCTGCCTTTATAACATAGCTTAGATCTATATTTCCAGAAATATTTGGTGTTGGCACTGTTATAAAGATAGTTTCGCATTCTGACAGTGCGGAATAATCATCTGAAAAGATCAGGTTCTTCTTTCCACCGATCAGATACTTCTCAAGATCTGGCTCAAAAATTGGAACCATACCTTTAGTTAGAGCATCTATTTTCGAATGATCAACGTCTACCCCGATGACGAGATTGCCATGATTAGAAAGCACAGCGGCATTGACAAGGCCGACGTATCCTAAACCAACCTGCCCTATTTTCATGCATATTTCTCCCTGATCCACTGGATCGTTTTATCAAGACCTTCGTTAAGTGAAATTTTTGGTTCCCAACCCAGTCTTTTCCTGATTTTGGTTATATCTGCAGATCTTCTGAAAGGATCGTCTTCTCTTGGATCTAGATGGACAATTCTTGAATGACTCCCTGTTAGATCGATTATGGTTTTCGCAAGCGAATTAATTGTAATCTCCGAGACAGAACCAACATTAAGAATTTCTCCAGAAAGACCCGGATTATTCAATAACTTCCATGTTGCATCAAGCCAGTCATCTATGTACAGAAAGCTTCTGGTCTGACTGCCGTCACCGAATATTGTAATGTCATCTCCCTTCAGTGCGCTTAATATGAATCTTGGAATTACTCTACCATAAAGGCCATCCGGTCTTATTCCTGGACCGTATACGTTGAATGGTCTTTCTATCCTTACATCAATATTGTATTCCCTGTGATAAGCCATTATCAGGGCCTCTGAATATCGTTTTCCTTCATCATAACAGCTCCTGATCCCATTGGGGTTCACGTAACCAAAGTACGTTTCCGGCGTTGGGAGTACAGAAGCATTTCCATAAACTTCTGAAGAGGATGTGTACAGGAAAACTGCATCTGACTGTCTTGCTATGTTCAGCATGTTCATGGTACCAACGGAGTTTGAAAGGATCGTTTCAACAGGATGTTTAATATAATCTTCAGGAGAAGGTCTGGCTGCAAAATGAAGAACGAAATCAAATTTTTCGTCCGTCTTAAAATGCTCAATCTTTTTTCTAATCAAGCTTACCTCTGCACCAAGATTATCTGTATTCATCGTGGACATATCGTCAACAACTGTTACATCAATTCCATTTGAAATAGCCTTTTTAACGATATGGGATCCAAGGAAGCCATTGCCTCCGGAAATTAACATCTTCATAATTCTGTTGGATATAATATGTTTCTATAATATTATCGTTTAGAGAGATTATTATGATGCCATATAATAAATAAAAAGACAAAAAAGTCTATTATCCTAAGACAAAGGCAGTGGATAGAAGCAACAACCAATACTTATCAAAACAGTTAATTAATTATCACATTCACGGGAAAATGCACCGGTAGATTCCTCAGGGCAAGTGTTATCTTACCTAAGCAAGATTTGGGATTACGCCCAACTTAAGAGTGATTTTCCTTAAGAGTCCTGTCGACGTTAACCCAACCAGAGTGATAAAAATACTTAAAAGGATGGTTCTGTAAAAAAATCTTATATCTCTACACTTTATGGAATAAAAAATCTGTCTGAATAAATTTTCGGCTATACTTTTTAACTTTTCCCGTTTGACCAGTGAAATGAAAAGAGCTGCAGTGTTTTCAGTGGACAGACAATAGTATCCAAATTTCAGGTCATTAATTTTTCCATGCAGATTCAATCTGGAATATCTGTAAAATGATTCAGTTATCATAGCATATCTGATTATACCATCCAGCTTACCGTAATTAAGATCTTTGCTTTGGTCCCTAGCTGATATATTTTGTGGATGTATTCGATAACTGGTTAATACATCCTTAATATCCAGTATGCCTCTTAAAAAATAAAAAGCAACAAAGAAGAGACCGGTATCTAGGTTTATCTCAATATTTCTCAAATATTCTAAATAAGGCATTATTGCAGATCTACGAAAGGACACCCTACTACTGTTAAAACCCATATCTAGTGCTTTGATAGCGTATATGATATCGCATAAGTTAGAACCCCGTTCAAAAAGTAGTTCATCGCTTTGTAACGATCTTAAACTCCGAGATCTTTTCCTGATATTGGCTTTCACTTTATTTCCATCAGAATCTATCGTATCATATCCATTTGCAATGTAATCTATCTGGCTATATTTCTTATAAAGAGTCATGTGCGTTTGAATTTTTCCCTGAAAAAAAATGTCATCATCATCCAATAGAAATATAATCTCGCCCCGGGTAATTTTAAGAGCCTCACCGAATCTTATTCCTATAATAGCGGAATCATTATGTACAACTTTTACGTTTAATTCTGAGAGATTCTTTTCAATTGAAGGATTATGAAAGGACTTTACTACAACTATCTCCGTTCTAAATTGATCTGATTCACTATTTTTTACTGAACTAACAGCATCAAGAATAAAATTATCACGTTTATAACACAAAATAACTATAGAAACGTCAAATCCAACAGGTGAAGCAAAGTTCAAATCCGTGCCGTTTACCAATGAAGCGTTTAACGCTTATTGCTTTAAGATTCTTTTTATCCTTTCTTATCTCAGAGTATTTATAAGTGATTATGGATCGGGATATGTGCTAAAAAGCAAAAAAAAGGTCATTACACTGGTAGTGGATCCACTGCCATCTGGTTTCTCTGTTCAAATGACTTTTCTGAAGTCGGTTATAGAGATACTGGGTGATAAATATGATCTTTCAGTTTATTCTAATTACTTTTCTCCTGATAAAAAGAAGGAGTTGATAGAATTAAGACTTCGAGTTGTTGAAAAAAAAGGCGGGTTCATTTCCAAAATATTAAAAAATCAGCTGTTCCCTCATTTAAATGAATCATTACTCTGGTCCCTGAATTGGTTTTTTGATGCTCTTGAAATTTCAAAACTGAACTTTTCCGATAAGTCAGAATTTTCAGAGACTGATTACGTAATAGACCTTTCTGCAACTGTAATGCCGAAGTCAGATATTTGGTGGATACAGGGTCCACCATTTTATGAAGTACTTCAAAGTATGTCAAGCTCAAACATTTTTATAAAGTCTTTTTTTAAGTTATTCAACCGTAAATTGAAACAGACAAGTATTAACATCATAAACGAAAAATCACGCAGGACAAAACAACTGGTCGCAGTTTCACAGTATATAACATCAATTTACCGTTCCTATGGAATCGTTATACCGTATGTTGTCCATTCTTCACAGAATTTCAACTCATTTAATCCATGCAATCCCGTCAGAAAGGAAGAGTATGTGCTCACTTATATAGGCAAAGAAACCGATACTGAGGCACTTATTGAAGCGGCAAAACTAGGCATAAATATAGTGGGGTTCGGGTCGAAGGTCCCCCCTGGTATGGGTCTTCAAAAGCTCAAGAAACACATTACTTTTTTGGGAAAGGTATCAAACGAAGAACTGGTCAAACTTTATTCAGGTGCTAAGTTCTTTGCTTTTCCCTTTACAAATGAGCCTTTTGGTGTAACACCGATTGAATCGATGTTATGTGGCGTTCCCGTATTAACTTATAACAAAGAAGGGCCGTCTGAGACAGTCCTAGACGGTAAGACTGGATGGTTTGTGAACAGTAGAGAGGACTTTGTTCAGAAAACGTATCAATTATGGATTTCCCACAATTTAGATATAGACCCGAAAATATGCGTAAAGCGGGGATCTGAATTACGACTTAAATACCAGATTAATAAACTGATTGATATTATGGATTCAGTCACCGCATGAAGAAAGCCATATCAATAATCAACGCCTCAAGGAAAAATGATGGAATTACAGTTGGTATATTAAGAACTGCATCAATTTTAAGAAACTTAGGTTATGGTGTGAAGTGGTATCAGGTCCTAGACAGATACACGTCTAAGTATCTTCCAGATTATGATCATCTGATTCAAGGATTTAAGAAAGTACCCGAAATAATCTCGATGGGAATAACAAGGACAAGGTTCTTGGGTAAAAGATTTAATATTATTTGTGGAAGTTTGGTCTTAATTGCGGAGCCGACTTTAATAAATTTTATGCAAAATCCCATGATATCTATTGTTAAATTTCATGACTTTCGTGCGTTTACAGAGTATTCTGATAAATTCCTGACCCGTTTTCTTTATAAGATGAAACTCAAAAAGATGAGGAAAATTCAGTATGCCATATTTACTACTGAATTTATGAAAAAAGAAGCCGAGAATCTTGGTATTAACCCAAGGGAGTCAGTCATTATTAAAGATAGGCCAAGATTCAATCTGGAAAGAGAGCATATAGATTTATCTTTGAGTCATTTAAAAAATGGAGTAGTAACAATAACTTGTATTTCTACAGACAGACCATACAAAAATTTAGCATTATTCTTGGAAATAGCGAAGGAACTCCACAGGAATGATCCAGAAGGGTACAGATTTATACTGGTGAGTAAAGTGGGAAAAGAACTCTCGAAGAAGATACATCACGAAAATATAGTAGAAGTAGTAGAAGAAGTTGCTGATATTAAGGATATTTATAACAGAACAGACATTGTGATTGTGCCGTCAAAATATGAAGGTTTCTGCCTTCCTCTGGTAGAGTCGACCTATTTAGGAATCCCTGTAGTTTCATTTCAACTTCCGCCATTTGTTGAATTACTTGGTAAGTACGAACTATTTCAAAATTCTGATGACGCATGCCTATGGACCAAATCCATCGAGAAACTTCGTGATCCGTTTTATTATGAACAAATTTCAGAATTTTTAATAAGTAGAGCTGAAGTGATTGAGGCAGAAAACATAGAGGAAAAACTGAGACTTTTTATCGATTCCATTTTTGAAAAGGCATTTTCAGGTAGCAACAAGAACCATGTCATTTAGATATATTGACAGAGTATTATTTGCGTTTGAGTATAGAATACCAGAGAACTGAGCGTTAAGAATTAATGTATCAACACTGAAATTGATTTTCATTGATTGCCAGGTTCCATTCATGTTCGAAGTAAACGTGATATTTCTGTTGAAGATAGTTATGCCGTGGTACACCCATCCTGATAGTTCTAAAACTCTTCCATGGTAATCAGTTGTTTTGTTTCCAACAATCTTGAATGAGACAGTCAGGGTATAATTTCCCGGAGATATAGTGGTATAAGGTCCGTACCAGATTGTGAGATTTTTATTATCACTTGTTCTACCAAAAATGGCTTTTCCAGATTCCGCTGAATTACATCTGACAACCGAGCCACCTGATCCGATGTGCAGATTGCTTTCGTTAAATATCTGTATTTTAGGTACTTGAACTCCAATAAAGACAGGACCTGACTTATAATTTAGTTTGTACAGTCCAATTGTCCCAGGGAATTCTTTAGAATAAGTATAGGCATATAATCCATATTTTGTATAATTGGTTGATGCTATATTAAGAAATTCAGGCAGATAAAAGGAAGATTGATCGATAAAAATGTAATTCGGAAGACTGGACCCGTTAAAAGGCAGATACTCGATTATACCATTACTGTATGGCATCCATGCAAGAGAATATGCGTTCCTGCTGTTAGCAACAAGAGGGAATAAATTATCTGACGCTACTACAGTTGCATTTTTTGGAATTAGTTTTGCAATATCTGTAGCGTATTTGAATTCCGGGTTTACCGAATAAGAAAAGGAGTAACCCGGAAGGGGGGTGGCCTGAAAATTCTCAGTGTTGACAGGGCTAAGGATCAAGTTCATGGCAATCAGTGAACATGCAAAAAGGGCAGTATATTTGATGATGTTCTTTGATTTGAGAATTGGTTTTTTACGCCAAACAATTAATCCTATTACGATTAAAGCAACAGGAATAAGAGAATAATAAAAACCTGGTAACCTTATTGAAAGAATATCATAGGATAATGACTTCCCATATACTGGAACCAAAAGGATTACGGTACTAAAAAACAGAGACAATCCTAAAATTTTGGGAAAGCTATTTTCTCCATTTTTACTCAGGTACTCTAACCCACCTATGCTGGCGAGCATTGCATATGGCGTTGTCAGAAGAGAGTCCTGGTTTCCGAAACCTGTTGTGAATCCTGTTGTCACCAGGAACGTATAAAAGATCCACGGAGCTGCAGTTAAAAGTAATTTTGGAGCCAGAAGCGGTAGCATGCCGAGAGATATGATAATCATCAACCAGTAGAGAAGTGAAAGCGAAATATTGCCAAGACCTAAATGCAAAGACAGAAGTGAATTGGAAGATTCTGCCAATCCTGCAAGATAAGGAGGCTGGTGAACAATAACCGGTATGATATAATACTGGGCCATTCTGATGGTGAAATAGGCTATTATTGCAAGAGACAAAAATAAAAGTAACATTTTATTTGGTACTTCGGACCAGAGGAAATTATTTTGATTTTCACCAAGATATTTTGTAATAAAAAAATAAAACACAATTCCAACTAAAATGAAAGGAAAGATTTCTAGTGTCATGCACCCTATGGCAAAAATGCCTAAGGATAGATAGTACCTTTTTTCCAGAACTAGTAAGAAAAGACTAAAAAATTCAACCGGGATCAGAGATTCCCAGTGAAAGTCATAGAGTGTACCGGAGATTATTGAAAAATTTAGAAGGTAGAGAAGCACTATGAAAATAATCAGCAAAGAAGATAAATCAGCCTTTTTTGCAAGGTAAAATAGGGGAATTATCGAGAGTGTTACGAACACGGCCTGTAAAATGAACAAGGTTAAAGGGCCGGAATAGATTGCATAGAGATATGAAAACAATAAGGCGAGATATGTCGAATGCACTTGCAAAAAAGAAAGAACTCCATAACCTTCATAGTCGCCGGATTCGTAAAGAAGGTAGCCATGTGTGTTTGTCCAAAGAGACTGCATCCCAATACCCATGTCCCAGTTTGAAGTGAAAAAATCTGTGAATCTAAGATAGGAAAAATAGCTGATTATCGTAATATAAATTACAGCTATGGCAACCAATATCGAAATCAGATGTTTGTCAGTAAATTGCTTAATTTTAGACACTCCTTCTCCCGGTCCTGATTTTATGTTATTCCTTATTACCCGATCAGTACTGTCATTTATTAAATATCACACAATTTCAATCATTCATAAGTTGACTATTGCAATCTGAAAATATATAATAAAGTAGTAATAAAGTAAATCGTCCGGATACTCTGATGATTCATGTCTGAAGAAGATTGCATTTCCGTTATTGTCACAGCGTATAACAGAAAACAGTATCTTGATGAATCTTTAAGATCACTGGAGAGGCAGACGCTGCCAAAAGACAGATTTGAGGTTATACTGATAACCAATTTTGAATTTGACATTTCCGGGTACAGCATGAACATTAGACCAATAGTCATGGAGGGTTCTATAGGTAAATTCATTCAGCGCGGGATACTGGAATCCAATAATGATAGGATATGTTTCCTGGATGATGATGACCTATTTCATCCGCAGAAGCTACAGATTATATTTGACTCATTCGGGCCTGAATATATGTACTTTAAAAATTCTTATAAGATATTTTACAATGCAATAGAATCTTTCAATGAAATTTCGTCATTTAAAGCAGATGAAATAAATTCGTTAGATCTAATTAAAAGATATAGCCACGTATATGATACCAATTTATCATCTATCGCGATTAGAAAAGGGACCGTTGAAAGATTCATCGACGACCTAGTGGATGTGAAAACTGGTCCGGACAACTTCTTCTATCTATGTTTTCTACGATCGGGTGGAAAAGGTCTGAGGTCTAATGAAGTCTTGAGCTATTATAGAATTCATGGAAGTACATCCATGCCTAGTAAGACCAGAGGCACCCAATTTTTTCAAAAGCACATAGAATGGACAAGATTGCTTGTAACCTCATATGAAATGTTTTGCCATACTTTTGAAGATGATAAAGATTTAACGATTTTTCTGAGGTCACAGATAATATATTCAAGAATTTATTTATATACTCTGACATTAGATAGGGCAGACCGGCCAAGCCTTAATTCAATTAAGTTTTTGCTTTTTTACGCTTTTCGTTTTGACTCTCGTCTTATCTTACCAAAAGTAAATTTCGTCATATACGGTATTCTGCCATACATTCTTCCAAATATTGGCAACTTGTTTTATCTTCATCTCCCAAATCACTGAGCAGGGAGTTTCATAAGTTCAACATCCTAGTATGTTGGTGAAGGAGATCCTCTAACCAAACACCGAGAATAGTAAAGAAATGCCAAAAATTGCTCTTTAAAAGAACGCAGGTTATATCATACCAAAGCGGATATTAAGATCACATAAGGTCTTAGGGTTTTCTTAATATTCAACTTGAATCATTTCCGCTATTGCTTTTTTAAGAGAGTATGCGGGCTTAAATTTCAATTCGCTATTGGTCTTCGTCATGTCAGACTGCGTAAACATCTGGTAATTCTTGAAAGGATTCTTTACGTGCGTGATTCTGGAATTACTCTTACTAATTAATTTAACCAATCTTGCAATTTCATTAAATGTTGTTGTTACACCGGTTCCTATGTTATAACTTTCTCCGGCTCTACCATGTTCATAAGCAGCGATTGATGCTGTTGCAGTATCCTTAACGTAGATGAAATCCCTGCTCTGAGTCCCGTCACCAAATATCTCTATGTCTTTACCTTTAATAGCTGCTGAGATGAATTTCGAAATTGGACTTGCGTAAGCCCCCTTAGTGTTTTCTCCTGGACCATATGTATTGAAATATCTCAATGACACGCATTCTACTTCCTTCCTCAAAGAAAAGTGCCGTGAAAATAATTCGTCAACGATCTTCGTAACAGGATACAGGTTTTGATACCTGTCTGGATACTTTGAT
>JAJZXP010000475.1 GCA_021806345.1 Thermoplasmata archaeon
CGGATTTGAACCGGCGAATCCCTACGGAAATGGACTCTGAATCCATCGCCTTTGACCAAGCTCGACAACCTCCGCTTTGTAATAGGGGTATAATTCTTTGATATTTTAAAAGTCTACATTTTTCCTTTAATGAAGAATTTTATCCCTTCCACGAATTGACCGAATGGATATACAGGCAAATGAGGGTTGAAAGTAAATTCGGTTAATAATTTTATTTAAGGTTATTTAATGGATGTAAGGGAAAAATGACTGAACTTCTCAATAGGTTGTCCTATGGACAAAGGAATGATAAATTTATATTAATACACCTCTATATTCAATAGCAAAGGTGTGAATTTGGATCAATTAGATAACCTACCTAAATTGACAATAGAAAGCGAAATATGGGATATGACATGGATACTGAACAAGACCGCAAGACTTGTAGAGCGTTATAACATAGAAGTAGCGGTTTCAATAAAAAAGAGCAATTCCGTAACAATAGATATAGCAATTGTTTCCTTATTGACTGCATTTACGTATGAATTTCAAAAGCAATTTGCTCGTGACTTGTATAACTACGTGAAAAACAGGATTATTAAAAAACAGACCAAACCTAAATTGACAACTCCAACAGATAACGACCAACAAGCTTTACCTCAAAAAATAAGGTACAATAAAACGATAGAAATCAAAATCAGTTGGAATAAAGAATGGGAAGAGAGAGGCTTTGCAAATGATAAAAAAGACAATAAATTGAAATGACGGTTTAAATATCAAATAGGTATTATTTCATATCGCAGCAAAAGAAAAAGCCAAGACAGAGGAGTCTCAACTTCAAAAGGCATTGAGGCAAGAGATCCGGAAGGAGTGGAGCACCATTGAGCCAAAGTTGATAGAGATGGCACACAAACTTGAGGACTCTAAGATAATAGAGCCAAAGGACTATGTTTGGATAAGAGGCAAGATATCTAATCTAGCAAAGCATTTTGATAGATAGTAATTTTTTTTGGACTATCACTCATGCTTCAAGTTATATTTTCTTCGACTAGTTTGCTCCAAATATCTTAAGAGATAAGCAACTTAATTTGTATTAGTCTCGAGAAATTAAGGGCAATTACTCACCATTTTCTTTATTTATCTATTTGTATAAATGGAAGTAAAATTTATAAGAATGAAGTATTTGCTTTCCATAGAACACCAAGTAAGTCGGTGAGATTTTGTATTCTAAGAAAGTAATAATTCCTGAGGTCGACGTGGACCCTATTGGGGACATAATGGTAGATTACTTGATTGCACTTGACAGAGAGGATGCATTTTTAGACTTTAAAGAAACTATAGGTTTAGACCGGAATAACTTTCCAAAAATCGCTAAGGATATATTTGCTTTTTCAAATGTTGGATCAGGTTTCATTATCATAGGGTTTAGAGATACTAAAAATCAGGAAAAAACGGGAGATAAAAAAAGAAAGTCTTTTACACCTATAGGATTGCACCAAGAATTTGAATTAGACCAAGCAGTTTTACAGGAAAAGTTCAACTCATTTTCCAATTTTAAGATTGAATTATTGTATAGGGAATTTTTTAGAAAATTCGATGGGGAAAATTTGAGATTTGGCATAATCTATATCCCACCATCTACAGCTACCCTTATTCCTACAAAAACTGTATATTACTTAGATTCAAATGAAAAGAAGAAGATAGCATTCAAGGAAGGTGATATTTTTATACGTAGGGGAACCCAGAGTATTCTTGCAACGGAAGAAGAGAAAGACTATATTAAAACTAGGGCAAAAAGGTCTGAATATCGTAATAGTGTTTTAACTGGCAAGCCAGATTATTTTTCAGAAAATATTTTTTCAAACTTATTCGAAGTTAGTTCTCTCCCTGAATTTATTTTAGAGGTTTCAAAAAGAGAAGGTGAATTTAACGACCTCGATATATTAGAGTTTAAAAGGACAAGACTGCCTTACAAATTACATAAGATGGAACTTTACACATTTCATGATGAAGATTTCGTTCTTAGTCTATCTTCAGAGCTATTCAATTCCATCAGAACGAGGCACCTTAAGACATCGGAATGGATCGAAGATTCGCTAAATCAAAATCTTCTTAAAGAAATGCTGGAAAAAGAGCTCAGCTATTTTGCTAGAAATCATGGCATATTTACAAACAGAAATAAAGGAAAAAATAAACTTTATTACCAAAGTAAATACAAATCAAGAACTGAATGGTGGATAACAAGGTCTGGAAGGAATCAACCAGTTCTGGTAGCTTCATTAATTTATTCACCAAAATCAGGCCGTACCTTCATGAAACACAGGGCAGTTGATTTTCGGTTTTTTTTCATGCAAGGTAAAGTATTTCTAAATCTTTTGCCGACAATTATCCTAACCTCTGATGGCAAAAACGTCATAAATGATTTCAATGAGGGCTACTTGATTACAAAGCAATTGTATCATAATCACAATTCCCAATACCTAAATTCAATGCTCTTCTGGGCACATAAATTATCAAATGGAAATGAACAAATAAGTGTAATTCCTAATAAGTTTACAATCGCTTCTAAACCAATACAATTAGAAATAAATGTAGGGATTGCATGGGATAGGCCTGTGTCGGAATTACTGGAGGAATTATAGAAAATGTTTAAGGCAGAATTTATTGACGAGCCTGACTTAGTGTTTGGTAATTCGAATGAAGAGAAGGATCCGAGAATTGGCATAAAGTACCTAGGACCATATTACTATTCTTCACAAGACGGGCCTGAACCTACGCGAGTTAAAGTAGGCATAGTTGGAGACATTCAGACAATAGAGAAAACAAAGGAACTGCTGACTTTAATGCGCAATGAGTTACCAAGCAGTGATCCTAATAAGTGGTTGCACCCTGACTTCCCAGGGTACAATAAAGAGACTAAAATTTCGTCTGAATTTATATTGGCCGATGCTTGGAATAGCAAACTCGTTTCAAATGAGGTAAATAGAATTACTACAATTGTAGATGTTAATGAAAGGATTACTTCTGCGGTTAACTTATTTAAGAAAGGGGTCAGCGCAATAACAAGTGAAGATGACACCCCTGATGTGATAATCTGTGCATTACCTCAACAGATTGAAGAATTTTGCGGGATTTCAATTAATACTAGAGGGGCAAAGCGCCCCAAATTTACTGATGCAGAAAAAGAGAAGGAAAAAATGAGGTCTCAAGGTCAACGTTTCTTGGACACTTTCAATGAGGAAGAATTGCCCATTGAAGAATCGTATGATAAGGACTATGACTTTCGAAATGCTCTTAAGGGAAAAATTATGGAGTACGGAATTCCAATTCAAATACTAAAATGGTCTACACTCACGGGTATCTTAGAGTATGATAATCTCTTAAACAAAGCTACCCAAGACCCTGCCAGTTTTGCTTGGAATTTTACAATGGGACTTTATTATAAAGCAAGGGGAAAGCCATGGCGATTAGCTAAGTTGAGGCAAGACACTTGCTATATTGGAATATCATTTTACAAGAATAAACTAACACCGAAAGAAAACATGGAGACATCCATGGCACAAGTATTTACGCATAATGGGGAAGGGATTGTATTAAGAGGAACAGAAGTGGAAAGAGATGAATTTTCTTTTGAAACTCATATGACAGAGAGTCAAGCGGAAAAATTGATTGGAGATTCCATCGAGAGATACACAGAAAAAGCAAACAGATTGCCATCCAGAGTTGTAATTCACAAAACATCTCAATATTCTGAGGGTGAGATCAATGGCATAAAAAAAGTTGTAGGGAATGCTTACCTAGATTTGGTAGCTATCAAACGAAACCACAATTATAGGTTTATGAGGACTGGTGACTACCCTATATTACGAGGCACTATAATTTCATTGAGCAATACTTCTTTTCTTTTATTCACTAATGGCTACGTGCCTAGGATAAGAACTTATGAAGGGCATAGAATACCCGTACCACTCTTTATCCAACACAGTGGTGATAGTTCCCAGTCAGAATTATCAAAAGAGATACTCGGACTTACAAAGCTGAACTGGAACACAACCAAATTTGCAACACAAATGCCAATAACTTTGGAATTTTCTGATAAAGTTGGTGACATACTTTCTGAACTGCCTGAAGAATCAGTAATAAAGGACCACTATAGATTCTACATGTGAAGTTTATATGATGATTCATAATTCTCTATGAAGTAATGATGCTTGCTCTTTAAGGAGTAATTCCTGCCTGTAGCCAAGAAATTAAATAAATCAAGTAATTGCATGATATCTTATAATACTAATATAGAAGTGGCCAAATCTTTGTGAGGATGAAAACTCAATGGCAATTTAATTTAATAAGATTAAGGAATTATAGGCTGCCGGAGAATTCTCAAAATATACTGAAGCAGAAACCAAATTCATTGAGCCCTTGTTTGAAGCACTGGGTTGGAACATTCTAGGGATTAAAAAGAGTAATGACAAAATCACCTTAGAAGATAAAATTTCTAAGGGCAGAGTAGATTATGGGTATTGGCTAAATGGTGTGCAAAAATTCTATCTTGAAGCCAAGAGTCTCAAAGAGACAGATATTTTGTTTGGAAAAGGCTATGATAAACAGGCCATAAATTACATATTCTGGTGAATTATTTTAATCATTCTTTAAGAACGTTTACAGAAAAATGGGGTGAGTTTGCAGAGAAGGGGTCAATTATAACTCCCTATAACACCATATTAGGATGGTTTATATCTTTAAACCACTTATCTTCCACCCTATATTCCCTTATACAACCAAGAGTGGTTTTTGAGGATAAGTTATTACATCATCAAATACAACCTGTTTTGCGTACTCTTTCTTTTCCTTCTAATAGAGATTCCAGGAATAGAAAACAAACTTAAAACTAGAAACTCTATAATTTAAAGAAAGATACCTCTCAATTTGCTTCCTATCGAACATGAGGGCTCTATACCCATAGAGTCAAAAGACTATATTTGAATAAGAGGTAAAATATCGAACCTCGCCAAGCATTTTGATAGATAGTAATTTTTTTTGGACATGGGGGGCTGTTAAATTTTTACTGTAAACTTAGCCTATTCAATTTCGACATTAATGCTTTTACAAGACTTACACTAAGATAATACATCAATTCAGCGTCCTCTCTTCTGCCGACATAAATTTCCTTTGGTGAGCCTGAATTCTTGTCAAGTGAATGGTGCAAGCCACTTGAAAATTGATACATGTTCTCTAAACCGGTTATTAACTGGGTTAGGTTTGTCTCATCAATTGCCATATCTTCGAGTAAAACTTTTCTAAGTGCCTGCTTACCGCCATTTTTTATTAGTGATTCATAGATGAACCTTGATTTTGCAACAACTTCGCTCCAATCGCATGTTTTCATTGAGTCTAACATGCCCTGAAAATAAGGTCCTATCGAATCCAGCCTTTCTGCTAAGACATCATATTCGTGGTCTTTCTTTATCTTCTCTTTATCGAAATTGCCCTGTGATATACCTGGGGCGTCAATAAGAATGGCCCTACCTATTCCAAAAGCATCGTAAAAATCTGTAGTCCAATCAGAGTGAGATATTCTGAAATTAAAACTCAAGTTTGATGAGCCCACGTATGCAATCTTTTTTTGGTCAACATTCAAAATTGATGGGTCGGTACTCGATTCATCAAATTTTTCGGAACGGACTATTGCAAATCTCTGGGGTCTTATGCCAGAAAGGGGAAAGTAGCCATATTTTCCAATCTTTATTGTGGATGAGAGTTGGCTCCATCTTAGTTTGACCTTCAATACAACGTCTTTCTTTTCATTTCTTAATCTTGTTTCTTCAAGATGATTTAAAGCTCTCTCTCCAAGTTCTACAATCATGGGGTACCACAACGTTTGTGGTCCCTGATTTTTTTCTCCTATTACTGGGATGTTTATTTCGATCTCATAGTTGGGTCCATTAAGGGTTCTTTCATCGGCAATCCTTATTGTACCGATATACATATTATCTTCAGAATATAAAGACCCACCTATATCGTAGATAATCTCATTTGGTTCGAATGTCGCTTTTACGTTAAATTCAAATCCAGGGACAGCACTCTTAATTAATGGCTTCACTGCATTGTCAGTTATCGCAAGCTTTGCCAATAGAATACACCAAGAATCATGTAAGATATTCGTGTTATTTAATTATTCTATGATAAGCTATCGTAAAGGAAAGTGCTGGTTTGCTCAATTATTATTCTTTAGAATTCACAGGAACCTCAAGGTTAAACGCAAACAAGAGTGGTTATATGATCTATATACTCATTCCTTTAGTTTCCCACTCTATCATCGGGTTAATTAAAAGTTTGAACTTAGTCCCGAATTTTTGAGACTTACCCGTTGTAAATTGTATTTTAGTTGACACGATTATAAAAACATCATATTTAGTTACTATTTTTCGCAAATGATACTGCATTAGAACAAATAGTCCTGTATTCACACTTTAGACAAAATTCACCGGGATTTGGTTTATATTTGTGAGCCCTAATTTTTTCTATTAATCCTTCTGCACGTGCCAGCGCTTCTCCCACCTGTGTATGTGAAACACCCACATCCTTAATTTCGTTGTCCCTCAAGTTTGCTACAGATCCTTTAATAATATCCCAACCCAAATCCCTTAACCCTTTTGCATAAAGTCTTACCTGCAACTCAGAGTGCTCTTTTTTCATTACAGTATCAGATGATTTATAATCTCTGACTTCGAGACCAATATCCGAACGCAATATCACATCCACTTTGCCTGTGATTGTTGCATGTTTAGCTGGAAACTCTATCCTCATTTCAGTTTCCTGAACATTTTCAAGATATTCTCCATTTTCTGTTATGTATTCTAACAGTTCATGCTTTACAGTCTTGAGTAATTTATCTTTGAATTCTTGGGATGCATAGGGCAGGTAAAATTCTTTGGCAGCCTCTTCTAATGCTACACTGTATTCTTTCCCTTCATTCTTTATTTTTTGAGAAGTCAGTTGTAGGATATGGTGAAGAGCGTCACCATATCCCATGAATGTATTTACTCCCTGAATATATCCCCACTTTTTCGAGAGCCTATAATGATAAGGACACATTTCGTAATCTATCAATTCTTTAACTGGAAATGATTCTATAACGTCTTGCAAATCGTTGACTTGTGTTGTAAACCGAATTAATTGAAGGTCACGCATTTCCTTGACTAGCATGCAGAAATCATTTATCATATCAAAATATTCACTTGGTTTCGCGGATTGCTTAACGTGTTTATCAAAATAAGATAGTACCACTGCATTCATCGCTCTACTGATTGCCACATAGAACAACCTCAATTCGCTATCTTTCTTTTCAAAATATCCATCATTAGAAATAGTACTGGGATCGATCATCCAAATACTTTCCGGTTTCGTTGTTCGCCTAGAAGGGAACCTGCCGTTTATCATAGAAGGTAAGAAGACTATGGGCCATTGAAGACCCTTTGATTGGTGAATTGTCATTATACTTACTGCGTTTAGCCCTTCTTCTTCCTCATATGGCTGTTCATCATATGATATTACTGCATATCCATTCAAGAAATTACAAAGGTGCTTCAATTCTGTCGCAAATCCTCTTCTTTCACCACCTAGCCTGAAAGAAGTTTCAAAGTCACCGATTATTTTGCTAAATGAGCCAACATTTGCCATCACTACTGCATCAAGAACATCATTCTGGTTCAGATTCTTGTAACCTAAAATATTCAGCAATTCATGCAATACGTCCTTATAGCCATAATTATCTGAGGGTACGTTACCCAAGACCTTCCTTTTCCATGATGCTAATTTGATTTTAACATCTGATTCAACTAAATCGTATCGAATAACCCCCACCCACTTGGACAAGGCCTTATCTCTTAAATTATCACCTCGTATTGTTTGACGACCATAGGCATCTAATTGCCAATACCCATCGTCCAATAGCCATGTAGTGAACATACCAAGTGCTTGGGCTTCGTCCCTCTTGAAAAGTCCAACCTTACCGCCAATAATATATGGTATATTGTATGTCTTAAAGGCATTAATCAGGGGATCAGCAGAAGTCCTAATACTTCTCAATAGAATCGCGAAATTTGAGTAAGGAATATGTTTGTTTTTTGCCAGGAAAGATATTTCATTTGCAATTTGATCAGCTTCATGCTCGGCATTAAGAAAACTTACTTTACCGATTAGACCTTTGTCGTTCCTTTTCCAAGTCATATCACCATAATCAACATTTGAAAAACTCTTGGAAATCCGGTTAGAAACACGAACAATCTCTTGTGGACTTCGTCTGTTTTCATTTATTTCATATGTTTGTACCCCATCAAATTCTTTGGTGAAATGTTCAAAAAATTCTGGATTCCCGCCCCTCCATTGATATATACTTTGACGAGGATCTCCTACGATGGTAACTTCTGCATTTTGGGACAGAAGTTTAATAAGAACAAATTGTGCCTTGTTAATATCTTGGAATTCATCAATAACAAGACATTTAAGATTGTTTAAGGGAGAGTTATTTTTCTTTATTTTCAAAATACTAGTGTTGATCATGGTGTCGAATGTTAATTTGTGGTGCTTCTTCAATGAATCTTCGTATCTTTCCAACATTTTCTTAAAGTGTTCATCTTTGTTAGTTAGGGAATCTATATCGATTAGTTCAGAGTAATACGCACCTAATGTAGTGATAAAAACCTTACATCGCATAAGATATGACCCATATTTGTCATATTCAGCCTTGTTTAAGCCAATATTGTAGCCCTCTCTTATTATAAATGCCATGTGCTGATTTTCATCTAGTACCGAATAATTGGAAAACCCGTATTTATCTTGCAAAAGTCTAGAACAATATCCATGAATTGTTCCTACATACATCTCACCAAATTTTCTCAGCAAATCTGATTCACCAAGGTCCAACAAGCGCTGGTGAATCCTGCTCTTCATACTTTGGGCTGCCTTTTCGGTAAATGTGAATGCAACAATCGATGAAGGAGGCATTTTTTTGTAAATAAGATAATATAAAATTTTTCGGGCCAAAGTCTCTGTCTTGCCCGCACCAGCACCTGCTATTATTCTCGTGTATTTTGAATTAGAAATTATGGCGATTTTCTGGTCATCTGATACGGGGAAAGGTTCATTCAATATTTTATCAAAACTTGTATCCATAAATGTCATATAGTTAGAACAATATTAATATATCCCTGCCAATTTAATTTTATTTAAAGTTATTTAATGGGTTGAAACGAATGACTATTCTCAATAGTTTAACCCACGATGTCAAATATGTGTTTGTCAAAAGGAGCGGACGGGCATTCCCGGACGACAAAATTGATCTCTTAAACGACTGATCAGAAGTGTATCGATAAACAGCTCTGTTTATAACTTTAACATGAGCTATTTAGACTTTGAACAGATATGGGAAATGGTGGATCATACAAATATACCAGAAGAATCAAGTTGCGCAATTGTTGTTCTAAATCCGTCTTTAGATCTTTTTATCAAAATTTTCACCAAATTTGAAGTCGTGACCGCGTTTGAATACCTTGCAGAGGCAGTCTCAAAATTTTCAATTCCTGTATTTGTTGCTTCAACGCGAGATGAGACGATGCGACTTATAAATAAAGATGAATCAAATGTTGAAACTCAAA
>JAJZXP010000327.1 GCA_021806345.1 Thermoplasmata archaeon
AATTGTGCTCTGTCCACCATTAGGAACTCTGAATGCGATCTTACAGGTTTTTTCGCGTAATTTCTGAATGCATCAGCAATAGGTTCAAGTGCTTTGAACGACTCCTTTTCAGTTTGCTCCTCCAATGCATCTGTCCTTCCAGGGTTAAATGGTATACTTATTCTGGAACCGTCATTCGAAGCAGCTTTTTCTACAGCGGCATTCCCTCCCAAAACGATGAGGTCCGCCATTGATACATATTTTCCGTCTCTTCTGTTTGAATTAAATTCTTTCATTATTAAATTCAAAGCATCCAATATTATACCGAGTTTTGATGGATGATTAACCTCCCACTCCTTCTGTGGACTAAATCTAATCCTGGAGCCATTTGCACCTCCTCTTTTGTCACTACCTCTGAATGTGGAAGCTGAGGACCATGCCGTATATACAAGATCTGTGAGCGAAATTCCGGACAAAAGGATTTTTTCCTTCAATTTTTTCTGATCATTGTCATCTATCATTTTGTAATTTGCTTTTGGAATTGGATCCTGCCAGATCAAATCCTCTTTGGGAACCTCCTCACCGAGATATCTGGACTTCGGTCCCATATCCCTATGTGTCAATTTGAACCATGCTTTTGAAAACGCATCCTCTAATTCTTCGGGGTGCTCATAAAATCTTCTCGCTATCTTTTCATATGCGAGGTCAAATTTCAAAGCAAGATCAGTTGTAAGCATAGCCGGCAAGTGGAATTTACCGGGATCATAAGCGTCTGGAATATTAGGTTTTAAGTTATTTCCCTTTGCAACCCACTGGTATGCGTCAGCAGGACTTTTAACTAATTGCCAATCATACTTGAAAATATTTTCAAGGAAATTATTGCTCCATTTCGTTGGAGTGGTCGTCCAGGTCACTTCTGGCCCTCCACCTATTGTGTCTTTACCTTTTCCGGACTTGAAATTGCTATTCCATCCCAGGCCCATTTGCTCAATGGGCGCAGACTCCGGAGCAGGTCCAACATTGGAAACTGGCCCGGCACCGTGAGTTTTACCAAATGTATGACCTCCTGCAATTAGCGCCACAGTCTCTTCATCATTCATTGCCATCCTAGAAAAGGTCTCTCTGATATCCTTTGCGGCAGCAACTGGATCTGGAACACCATTTGGACCTTCAGGATTAACATAAATGAGTCCCATCTGAACAGCCGCCAGTGGTTTTTCCAATTCTCTATCCCGTGAATATCTTTCATCTCCTAACCATGTGTCTTCCTTTCCCCAGTATGCCGATTCATCCGGTTCATATACATCGACCCTTCCACCTCCGAAGCCAAACGTCTTAAATCCCATATTCTCAAGAGAAACATTTCCTGTGAGCACTATCAGGTCTCCCCAAGAGAGCTTGTTGCCGTATTTTGACTTAACGGGCCAAAGAAGTCTTCTTGCCTTGTCAAGATTTACATTGTCGGGCCAGCTATTAACAGGAGCAAATCTCTGCTGCGCCGAACCTGATCCTCCTCTACCATCACCCACCCTGTATGTACCGGCACTGTGCCATGCCATTCGTATAAAAAAAGGTCCATAGTTGCCAAAATCTGCTGGCCACCAATCCTTAGAATCTGTTAGTACCTTAGCTATATCCTTTTTTACCTGTTTTAGGTCAAGTTTTAGAAATTCCTTTTTGTAGTCAAAGTCCTGATTCATTGGATTTGACTTTTCGGAATTCTGCCTCAATATCTTCAGGTCTAACCTTTCAGGAAACCAATCCTTGATTGACATCGCTTTCGCTTTTTTCATATCCACCGGACACCCATTTTCTGTCATTTTAACACCTACTATTTGAAAGATCCATTTTGATATGTAAATTTACATTAATAATCATTCAATTCATAAATTAGATTCATTCTTATTTGATAATCAATTAGTTCTATTTAACACTTATTGTCTCTGAAAATTATTATGGATATTCAGTTTATTATAATAACAGTTTCATTAAGAGTATGTTATATGAACGAAGAATTCCTAAATTGTGGGGGTCGCAATACCTTTCAAATATAAGCAGTTGGTAAATGAATTGAACACGCCGACACATTGAGGTTCTCGAAAGTCTTAGCATCCAAAAAAACATAGGGGATTCCATTTTTATTTTCATCGCTTTATCACGAAAGGTCAAAAGGAAATGGAAAAGATGGTGAATCATCTCTCATTCTATGATTAGCAATACTACATTTCATGTGGCAAATTTATTTCATTATTAATTGATAATAACTGTAATATTTAATATTTAAATAACAATGAAGTGGAAGAATGGATCACAGAACCCAGGAAAAAGTTGATAAAAACGTTAAAATTCTCTCCACCATCGGATCATACTTTTACGGACGGGAACTAATGCTCTCAACTAGTGGCAACCTAAGCTCAGTGTTGAATGAAAAGCCGTTTGAACTACTGATTAGTGCCAGTGGTGTTGAAAAGGGTGATTTGAACGGAAAAACGTTTATTATAGTAAATTCAAGTGGAGAAAGGATTCAGGGAGAAATGAAACCTTCGGCAGAAACCCTGCTACACATAGCAGTCGTAAAGACCACAGGGGCAAAGTTCGTTTTTCACACTCATTCTGTGTACTCCACACTTGTCTCGTGCAAATACAAGAATCTTGGCGAAATTATACTTGAAGGATATGAAATGCTTAAAGCCCTAAATGGGGTAAATTCACACTTACACAAAGAAGTAATACCCATATTGGAAAATAGACAGGATATGCTCTCTCTTTCGAAGGTAGTAGAGGAAATGCTTTCAAAAAAAGAGAATCTGCACTGCTTTTTACTTAGTGGACACGGTTTATACACATGGGGAAATTCTTCGGAAGAAGCAAAAAGGCATCTTGACGCACTGGAGTTCCTCCTGGAGGTTTTTTGGCTGTCTAATAATTCATAAAAAACGGTAATAGGTTAAAAGTAATATGAACAATATAGGTTGACTACACATGGTTTGTATAAAAATAAGGGATATGAACAGGACAATTAAAGCGGAATCGGAAGCCGCAGAATACCTGAAAAACATCGGGATTCAATATGAAAAGTGGGATGCTTCAAAAATAATTTCTGAAGATGCGTCCCCAGAATCAATTCTGGAAGCATACTCAGAGGAAATAGGGCAGCTTAAAGAAAAGGGAGGCTATGTAACTGCTGACGTTATTGATATCAATAGGAATACAAAAGATCTGAAAGCAATGCTCGAAAAATTTAACAGGGAGCACTGGCATGATGAGGATGAAATTAGGTATACAATAAAGGGACATGGTCTTTTCCACATACACACAAAGGACAATCACACAGTTGCTATAGAAGTCGAGAGAGGCGATCTTCTCAGAGTTCCAAAGGGAACATATCACTGGTTTGACCTCTGTGATGATATGGAAATACGCGCAATAAGGTTATTTCAAGATAAATCGGGCTGGACACCATATTATACGGGAAGTAGTGCTGAGAGTGCGTATCTTCCGTTATGCTTTGGCCCCACGTTTATAAAACCGCAGAAGTGAATGAATGATTCCGGATTTAGGAAAATCGAGAGCCGTGCTTCTGGATGTGGAGGGAACAACTACCCCCATTGATTTTGTAAAAGGAACTCTTTTCGAATATGCCAGAAACAACATAGAAAAATTTCTTGAGGCAAACAGTGAAAATATAATTGTAAAAAAATATGTTGAAGAAATATGCAAAATTGCAGGATACAGTGATGTTAAAGGTTCCTTTCTGATGTTAATGGACAGAGACAGTAAAGCCGAACCGCTTAAGAAACTGCAGGGACTTATATGGAAATCAGGATATGAGAAGGAAGAATTGAAGGGAAACGTTTACGAAGATGTCCCAAATGCAATGAAGAGATGGAAAATTGCGGGAAGGAGTATTTTTATTTATTCCTCCGGTTCCGTTCTGTCTCAAAAAATGCTTTTCAGTTCAACTCAGTTTGGGGATCTGACCACATATATAGATGGCTATTTTGATACAACTGTGGGTGGGAAAAAGGAATCTGAAAGCTACGAAGAAATTTCTGGAAGAATTGGACTGGATGGCAAGAACATAGCTTTCTTCACAGATTCAAATGAGGAAATATCTGCATCCATTGAAGCAGGTTTTAATTCATTTCTGGTTTGCAGGGAAGGTAAATGTGGTGGAACTGACTTTATATCAAATTTCAATGGGTTCTAGTTATAATCCAACAGTAAGATCGTCTGTTTCTTTGGGGTAGTAAGTTATAACTTCAGGACCATTTTTATGCATTACAACGGTGTCAGAATGTCGAAATCCTCCGAGTTTTGGGACATATATCCCCGGCTCAACTGAAAAAACCATATTTTCCTGCAGTTCCTCACTTTCGCCGATATCCAAGAATGGAGATTCGTGGCCCTCAAGACCTATACAGTGGCCGGAATGATGCAACCTGTATTTCAACACATCTTTTCGCTTGGCGAAATCCATAACTTTTTCGTCCACTTTGGAGAAAGGTTTTCCAAGTTCAAGTGAATCGATTGCAACCTGTTGCATTTCAACCGCTAGTCCGTGGTATTTTCTCATTTCATCGGTGGGCGTTCCAACAAATAAATTCCTCTCTATTTCAATATGATACCCGTCAATATTTCCACTGGCCCCAGATCCAAGCATATCTCCCAATTTGATCTTTCTGTTCACAGTAAGTGAATGAGGAAAATATGTATGCTCTCCGACCTGTCCACGGAATCCGGCACCTATGGAAATGGGATAATTTATGGGTGGCACTACATCCATTCCGAATGCATTCATCGCTGCAACACAGGCTTCCGTAGATGCAATAGAAGAAATCTCAAAGTCAAATCTATCAGGTTCTGTGTACTCTTGAAGCAATCTGTGGGCCAGATTCCCCCATTTAGAGCTCTCTCTCATAAGTTCAATTTCCTCATTAGACTTTATCTTTCTAAAATTGTAGATTTCCTGGGAAACATCAATCATTTCAAAGCCTTTCAAAATTTCTTCTGGAGGCAGACCCTTGAACCCCCAGACGCCCCCATAGAGAGATTTATTATCGGTACCTATTCGTTTGCCTCTTGAAAGTTCACTTATCCAGTCCGAAAAAAGAGCAAGTGGGTGTTTCACGCCAGGATAATCAGGATACCCATAAGAATCCTTAATTAAAGGTGATTGCGTCAGCACATGTTCCTTTTCAAGTTCTGGGCCAAAGAAATGAAGTTGAAGATCCCTGTCAATAAAGAATGCTGCAGGCCTTTCTGTTGGAATGTAAAAGTAGTCCGCTATATATTTGAAAGTGGTGGCGTTGGAAATATAAATCCCACCGAGGTTTTTATTTACAATTATTTCTCCAATTTTTTTTAGCCTTCCCTTTAGCTCCGATAAACTTACCCTTATCATGCAATTTGTAGGTTTATTAGACTCTAAAAGATTTCGCTTATTTTCTTAGGTAAATATTGCAATTTTAAGCAAAATTAAAAAAAGTTAGGTAGAACCTAAGTTATGTCTTTTCCTTACTGCTTCTGCATGACCATTTCGGCCCTGGCTGTTATCTTAATTTTGCTGCCAACCATTACTTTTCCAGCTTCAATTAACATATTCCAGGTAAGACCAAAATCCTCTCTGGTTATTTCACCTGTTACTGTTAGGCCAGCCCTTGTATTTCCATATGGATCCTTTATAACACCCTCAAGGGTACCATCAAGTGTTATATCTTTTGTTACTCCTTTGATTGTCAATTTTCCCTTAATTAAATGTTTCTCATCATCTACTTTCTTGATAGATGTACTCTCAAATCTTATTTCCCCAAATTTTTCAACATCGAAAAAGTCAGGCGATCTCAAATGGTTATCCCGATCCTTCTCTCTTGTATTCACTGATGACGGGTTAATAATAACTTCCACCTTTGCCTTCTCAGGATCAGAGTGTGTTCCAAGGGCGTTAATTTTGAATTCACCGAAGTTTCCCTTAACGGTTGAAATCATCATGTGCCTAGCTGAAAACTCTATTTCCGAATGCGCATTATCCGATGTCCACTTTACAAGTTCTCCTGTTTCCATAGCCCGATATCAAAAATACATTAAAATACTTATAGTAACTTGCTATACATTAGATATCATGATAAACACTTCAGAGGTAAAGAGTGACATTTGTCCAATAGTAGAGACGATAAAGTTGATAGGTGGAAAGTGGGAGTTAACCATCATAAGATATCTATCTGAAAATCCAATGAGATTCAATGAACTTCTCAGAAGTGCGGATGGAATAAGTTCAAGGACGCTTTCAAGGATACTGAAAACTTTGATGGAAAATGGAATTGTGAAGAGGGAAGTTGTCTCAATTCAGCCAGTGATTGTGTTGTATTCCCTTACCAGACAGGGATCGGAAATAAAACCAGTAATTGATGCAATCAGGGATTGGGGAGAAAGAAACATAAAAACACGCACTCACTAAAAAATGAAATAATGCCGGGAAACATCCGCAATAAACCCGTGACAATTTTTATAATATGAGCCAATGCCCTTTTAGGGTGATTACTTGGAACAACGATTGAGGTTTCGGGCCTCGACTTTAGATACGAAAACGGGTACAAAGTCTTCGAAAATATCAATATCAAGGTGGAAAGGGGCAAATATGTTGCAATTGTTGGGCCCTCAGGAGTAGGTAAGTCAACTCTTTTAAGATTAATTGGGTGTTTTATAAAACCTGAAAAAGGGACAGTAAGTTTACATGGAAAAAATGTATTAAGACCAACTCCGCTCATATCTATGGTTCATCAATCCATTGTAACATTTCCATGGATGACAGCCCAAGAAAATGTTATGCTTTCATTAAAGAATCGTCCAATTTCAAAGGACAAGATGAAAGACATGGCAGATAAAGCCTTGGAAATGGTCGGCTTAACAGGATTCGAAAATCTCTATCCCAAGGAAATGAGTGGAGGAATGAGGCAAAGAGTGGCAGTTGCAAGATCACTCGCAGCAGAACCTAAGGTACTGCTGATGGATGAACCGTTTGCCCATCTTGATGAACTCACTGCTGAGGGTCTGAGGCAGGATATTTACAACATCTTATTCAATCCAGATAGTCCCCTTGAGTCCGTTATCATGGTTTCTCACAATCTAACAGAGGTTGTGGAATTGTGTGACACTATTTTTGTGCTGAATAACAACCCGGCCACAGTTGTCGGCCAAATAGATATTACCATGAAAAGACCAAGGAGCAGTAGGGACCCAGAATTTGACCATTACCTGGACACGCTATATGGGTTGCTCACGAAAAAAAAGGTGGTTAAAAAGTGAATCCATTCATATTCATAATGCTTACAGTTCTGGCCACTGGGGGAAGGGTTCTGGGTCTCATCCTTCTTTCAATAGTCTCAGGATGGTTTCTCGCCTATTTTTCAATCAAGAGCGCTATTTTTGAAAACCTATTCATTTCGATCACCGAAGTTTTCGAAAGTGTTCCTGTGATTTCCTTTTTTCCAATTGTGCTAATAATTTTTGTCACCAGGATAGGAGGGGGGTTAGGAGTTGAACTTGCAGCAGATTTTCTCGTATTCACTGCGGTTGTCTGGAATATATGGATGGGTCAATATCAAGCATTTAAAACGATTCCGAAGGAGATGGTAGAAGTCGCAGACAACTACGATTTCAGTTTCTGGGAGCGATTGAGAAATATTTACATTCCATTTTCCATACCAAGAATTGTTGCAAATCTCTTTCCAAGTATTTCAGATGGATTCTTCTATATCACGGTAAGCGAGGTATTCACGGTTGGTCTCACAACATACAATACCTTTGGTATTGGAGTAGCAATTGATAGATATTCAAGAGATGGAAACATGTTTCTTCTAATTATTACATTCCTGGCCATAGGAATGTTCATAATCGCTACAATCACCATCGTTCGGTCTATGGGTAACAGGGCTGTGGCAAAGTATACAATTGATACAGATGCGCCGATAATCAAAAGAGGAAAGCCCAGAATAAGACAAACAGCCACATTTTCCGCAATACTATCAGAAAATACACTGGGCAAATTAGCAACCTATAACAGGGCCAGGAGAAGCCCAAGGGATCCAGAGGAGCTGTTCTCAAGAGAACCAAGAAAGAGTCCATATGGAATAATTGCAGGTTTCGTTGCAGTTGCTATATTTGCGTATATAATTTACTCAGTAGTGATATTCCTGTTTTCGATCAGCCATAGCGAATGGTCATATCTGTTCTCGCAAACTCCCGCTCTTCTATATCAGTTATTGGTCGATTATATTCGCGTTTTCATCATAACAGCAATATCAATTCTTTTTGCATTCACATTGGGATATCTATTAGCAACCAGAAGAAAGGCAGAAGCAGTTGGAATTCCCATAATTCAGACCATTAGTTCCTACCCAGTTCCCGCTTATTTCCCATTCATCTTTTTAGGGATTTATCCATTATTTGCAGTCATACTCGGTTCACAGGTTGAAGAGGGATTGGTTTTATTCTTGGGATTCATAGCGACATTCTATTACGTATTTTACAGTTTCTGGATGGGAGTCAAGGCAATGCCTTCAGAATACAGCGAAATTATGAAAAATCTAGATCTTGGTTTTTTTAAGAAGATGAGATATGTTATAATCCCGTCAACTTTCCCATATCTTATTTCCGGAATATCCTCAACCATAAACAGTGCATGGGGAGGTTTGGAAATCGGAGAATATTGGCCCAATATTTCGCACGGTAAAACACTGGAAATCCACACCGGCTTAATGAAAACTATCGACCTGGCAACAGCGAATGGAAATATTGCTCTTGCAGGATGGGCGTCTTTTCTTTTCGCGATCGTTGTTTCAGTGTATTCTATAGTTTTCACGCGGAAGATGATGGATTTAGCACGAAAGAAATATGTTGCCGAAGAGGGAATTTATAGCGTTTGATCAGACCGTTGCCATGAACTCGTCGTCTTCCTTCTTTATCAGTCCAGAATAGACGCCCCATTCAATCAGGGTCACTTCCAAGTTATGAGTTCCAGCAGGATTGTTATACTTCTGCACACCTGATTTTTCAAGTTCTTCCTTAATATCTTTCAACTCAAACTTACTCAACCTGATGGCAGTTACAAATGGTTCCATCGTTATAATTGATGCCTTAAGTATGGATTTTCTTGCCTTTGGATTTGAAACAAGAAAGCTTTTTCCCTTATCAGTTATCCAAATATCTCCCTGTTCAGTTCCTACAAAACCAAGATTTGCTGCCGTATAGACAATTGGCATAAGATCATCTATGTCCACTTCCATTTCCTTCTCCAATTCGAAAAGATCTGTTTTATCTTCAAACAAATGATTTAGAACATGAAGGAGTCCGACCAAGTCAGCTATTCTGGCGTCTGGGTCTACAATTTCCAATTCTTATCAATTCATTAGTGTTTACATCTAATTAAATTTACTTTATCTATTAATGCATCCGGTAATTCATAATACATGTAAAAAAGACTGCAAAACAGAGAATAATCATTTATCGATAGTTTTTTCATTTATGAAAAACAATTTATTAAGAAGAACGGAATCAAGGAAGAATGGCTGAAGTCTCACAGCAGAATGGGGAGCTTCAGAGAAAACTTACATTTAAGGATGTGTTTTTCCTCTCCTTTGGCGGAATGTCCC
>JAJZXP010000238.1 GCA_021806345.1 Thermoplasmata archaeon
TACTCTGCTGTCCAGGTATCCCATTACCTGCCGTAAGTGATATTGAACCCTTGCACCGCCAAGCATGCTCATTGATGCACTCATTATTACTCCTATCTTTTTTGCGAAAGGATTTGATCCGGGTGGTCTTGAAGCAAAATCCAGTGCATTTTTTAGATAACCAGGAATGGTGAAATCGTATTCAGGGCTTGATATTATAAAGCCATCGCTGTTTCTTACTTTTTCCTTGAATTCACTTACAACTTCTGGAATATTGGAGTCCAATTCCTCGCTATAAAGGGGAAAATTTCCCAATTCAAGTAGCTCAACTGAAGCTTTTCCTTCCAAGATTCTTTTGCATTCAAGAAGCAGTTTTCTGTTGTACGAATCTTTTCTTAAACTTGCACCAAAGGCGACAAAATTCAACGTTCCTTCTGACATCTTCAGTCATGCGCATATTGTTATTCACTGTATCTGAAAAATCATTTTTATACACTAAATATCCCATGGCAAACTATTTGTACTGATATCGCTATTTTTATTTATGGATGAAAGTAGATTTGAATTGACAGTGGACAAAATTTTAAAGACCGCTACAAGAAATAATCCTGATCAGGTTATATCCGACCAGGGAAACAGCCACATAACATATAGAGAGTTCAGCAATAGAGTTGAAAAGATTGCTAAGGGACTCATCGAATTGGGGCTGAAAAAAGGGGAAACTGTCGCAGTTCTTGACTGGGATACACTCCAATATCTGGAATGCTATTATGCAATACCTATGGCTGGAGGGGTCATTCACACGGTCAATATCAGGTACCCACCAGATCTTATTTTATACACAATGCAACAGGCTGAGGATCGATTTGTAATTGTGGGTGAAGAATTTGTACAGATCTTAAAGAAGTCTGTGGGGATGTTTGACTTCGTAAAAAAATGGATTGTAAATTCAGAGGATCCTAAGTTGGTGGGAGAATTACCGGAAGCAATAGCCTTCAACTCTATCAGTGGAAACGATTCAACCAAGCTTCCGGAGTTAAAGGAAGATGACAGGGCAACTGTCTTCCATACCTCTGGAACAACCGGTATGCCAAAGGGCGTCACATTCAGCCATAGAAAACTTGTATTGCATTCACTCGCAGTTGCTACACTATTTGCTGATGATCCAGTTGCCATAAGACAGACAGATGTGGCAATGCCTCTAGTGCCAATGTTTCATGTGCATAGTTGGGGGAATCCGTATACATTTATTATGAAAGGTATGAAATATGTAGTTCCAGGGAGATATGATTTCAATAAACTTCCGGGTTTAATGCAAAAAGAACACGTAAATGTAAGCTTCATGGTTCCTTCCATTCTGTACATGCTAATATCAAACCCGAATAATGAGGATACACTTAAAGGTCTTGGCCTAAAGGTTTTATTAGGAGGGAGTGCGGTCTCTAGAGGGTTGTATGAAAAAGCTAAGCAATTGAATATACAGATTGCTGCAGGATATGGAATGTCAGAAACTGCACCAGTTATATCACTTTCAAAATACAATCACTCGATAATTTCCCAGAGCGATGATGTTAAGGGAAATACTTCGATTAAGGCGGGAATTCCACTTCCACTGGTGGATTTGAGGGTCATGGATTTAAAATACAAAGAAGTTAGATGGGATTCAACCGAAATAGGTGAAGTGATGGTAAGAGCACCATGGTTAACTGAGGGGTATCTAAAGGATCAGATCAATACGGAAAAGTTGTGGAGCAATGGCTGGCTTCATACGGGAGATTTGGCTACTGTGGATAAATTTGGATACGTGTCTATTGTAGATCGGGAAAAGGACGCAGTTAAATCAGGTGGAGAATTCATTCCAACAATTATACTTGAAGACTGCATTAGCACCTTTAAGGGAGTGGGTGAAGTTGCAGTCATAGGCAGACCAGACGATGTTTGGGATGAACGACCTATAGCCTTTATATCTGGGTTAAAGGAGATAGATAAGGATAAATTGAAATCACACCTAATGGAATATGTTAAAACAGGAAAGATACAAAAATTCTGGATCCCGGATGAGTTTATAGCAATCGAGACTTTCCCAAAAACAGGTACCGGAAAAATCGACAAAAAGGCGTTGAGAAAATTATAACTTTCAAGCTCGATCAGTGACATCCTCCCACCCCTGAATGGTGTGGGATTTCCCAATTGCAATGTTAAACGGAAAATAATCCGTTCTGAGATGCTTAAATGGTTGGAAAATGGATTGGAATATTGCATTATGAATAAAACAAAATGGAAGATAATAATAAGAATGAAGTTATATATCTAATTATCGGTAAAGTTTAAGAGGTGTGCTAAGTGACAGATAAAATTGAACCTATACAAATTTGGAGGGCATTTCTTGATACTTGGAAACTCTGGAAAAAAGGGGTGGACAGGAACCTTGAAGAATTGGGTTTAAGCAGCACTGAATACTCAATCCTGAGACATCTTAAGGAACAGGGAAAAATGCCAATGGTTCAAATGGCCAGCCTAATAAAAGTCACTCAGGGATGGATAACAGGTCTGATAGATTCTATGGAAAATAAGGACCTTGTCAGGAGAGGGAGAATTCCAAATGACAGAAGGGTGATAGAGTTAAGCATAACTGAGTCTGGATTGAAATTGTTTGAGAAAGCTCGGGAAGTGCATCACGCATACATAGAAAAATGCCTAATGCACATGGATCAGGAATCCATGGAGACTACAGTAAACATAATAAGCGAGTTAAGAAGGAATATAGAAGAATTTGACAGTTGAATCTTTGCGGCCATACTTGGGAATTATGGCTGCTGTTCTAAAAAAGTTGATCGCCATAGAGAGTTATGTGTTTCATATTGCTCTTTAAAATTAGGCAGTTCTTAATTAAATATTTTCAAACAAAGTTAGATTAAATGGTCGGGTATCATGTATTGTTACAGGAAACAATTCTCCTACACGACGCTTGTTTGAAAATATCTGAAGAAATTTCTGCACCTGGTATGAAGGAACAAAAACTGATACTATAAGTTCATTATTCTTGATTCTTAAAAAATGAGATGCACGAAATATTACATTTTCGTTGGCTATTCTCCTGATTTCTTGAAGTATAGGGTTTCCTCCCTGAGCTTCGTATATATATTCTTTGTCTGAAATGACGGTAAGACCGTCAATTTTCTCTAGAGGAGAATTCGTATAAATGAGCGCATGATAATTCTGACCGGCTTTCTTTTCAATTTCTGCAATATAATCACCGCAGGAGAGATACTTTTCTATAGGGTCATTTCCTGTAGCAGGAATTGAAAATTTAATGAAAGAAAGAGGGGCAACCGTGTTCAGTTCTGTTAAGAATGATATTTCACCTGAATTGCTGGTTAAAGACTCCAGTATAATTTTATCGTCTTTACTAATATGTTCCATTAAAATATCAGATACTTCATCGACTTTAGATGGATGCAGTCTAAAATCTACAGTTAGCCTTCCGTGGTTTAAATAGGTAAATCCCATTATCACAGAAGGCGTATTGCTCAACTCTTCTATAGCCTTAAATCCCTCCGAAGACCCCATTGGAGTTTTAATGTACCAAAAATCCCCTCTGTCTTCTGCGTTAAACTTTTTCAGGAAGAATCTGGTATTGTTGTCAATTGTTTTTGGTTTTTTTATTAAAAAGGTTAGTGTTGAAAAACCGTTTATTTTTTGGATTATGACTATAGTAGAAATATCGTGTAAAGACGTGTATTGAAAAATAGGTGAATCATCATTGAACGAGATTATGCACCTAGTTGATACTTTGCTATCTACTTCGGACCACCGCACAAATTAGTAATTGGAAATACTATTTTAAATTATGCAGCCTGTCATTTTTGATTTAAGGAAACGCTTCAGTTTGGCCCCCGTATTTTTTTGAATCAGGTCTTTAGAAAACGATAAGTAGATCCAGCGCCACAATCCATATCACGTGAGATTAAAGATTGAGGACCAAGTATGGATTGAAATAAAATGGCGCTTCATAATATTCTTCATATGAATCAATTTGTTTTCAGATTATGTGTATTATTAACTTATATACCGGGAATTTTCTTATATAATCCCTAATATGTTGGGCAAATATTATATACCTAAGATCATATTATTTGTTTATGAGGATTTTTATTTTCATTCCATTACATAAACTTCTTGTTGTTTCCACTTTATTCAGAATGGTATGGTTTGAAATCAAAAAATTGCTTTCAAGATTTACGTTATTAGGATTTTTAGACCACTCACAACCAATTTGTCAAAATGGAGCATTAATATGATCTTGACACGATGTGCCATATTGAAACTAATAGAAGTTCAACCTAAGTTCCTTGCATTGGGAGATATGCGAGCTGGAGAAAAAGATAATTTCCATACCCTAAGCAGGGAAAAGGGCGAATGGTTTTTCTATAGACGTATGGAACAGATAATGACAGAGAGTGAGAAAATAAAACTCCAAGAGTCAAGCATGAAAAGTGAATTAGTATATCAACCATCAATAAGACCTAACATCATTAAAATGGAGATTCCAAAATCTCAAGGGGAGTTCTATAATAAAATCAACAGCATAAGTGGATGCAGGATATCTCCTATTACACTTCAAAGCAAAGGAGATGTGTATATAAGCGTTGAATTCGACGAAAGTAGGGAAAATGATGTTACCGATAAAATTCTTGATTATTCTAACGCAGATTCACCCTACAAGAAAGAAATTATATATGTGGGAACTGATGATAACCAAGTACCTTTCCTGCTAAATCTCTATGCGTCCATGAACAGCCTTAGCGACCTGACCCTTATCAGAACTAGGTGGTTATTCAAAGAAAACGAAGCGAAAACTGAAAACGAAGGAATATTTCAAAACACTGGAGACTTTATATTAAAGCAATTTGTTGATGACGAGACAGATCAACTGATCTGGAGAACTGGATCAAAAGAGATCAAAGGAAATGCCAAAGCTGAATTTCTGGATGAGGAAAAAAATATCGTAGAAATGAACGTCAGATCAAGGTTTTTTTCCGATTTTCACAGAAGCATCATTCAGGAGTACTGCGGGGTAATTTTTTCTGGATATAGGTGTGACGAGAAGGGTTTAAACAATTTTTACATAGTGGAAAAAAGGGCACAAAATAGATTTCTGCTGGGCTTACAAAAGCACTGGAGTCTCCAAGCACGTAACAAACACTCCAATCACTTAAGTGAAGTCATCGATCTTGGACTTTACAAAAACCTGTCAGATATTCCCCTCTGATCAAAATTGTATTCTGAAACAAAATTCCGAGTGTATATCTCTTTAGAGTTTATAATCATCAAATTGCGGTCTTAACTGATCTTTTAAAGCACGAAGCAGAAAAAAGAATTAAAAATACGACAAAAATTAAATTCGTTGGGCTAGTTTAGATCTATATGTTGGATATTCTCCTCAGATTTCCGGGGCATCCTTTTTAAGAAAATCGAAAAGAATATCTTTGAAAATATTTAGATAAATCTTTTCGTACTCTTTATAGCTAGTTCTGATATTTTCGGCCAGGATTTTAAGACTTGGCCGGAGTCAGTTTCCAGGCATAATATCCCCAAAGTCTCCCATTCTTCGCCATGGCTTGGCTACGAAGGAGTTCCTTGTTAAACCGATACTCTTCCACGAGTGTTAAAAAATAATTTAAATCACCTGAATCGCCGTAGATTGTTAGGATTCTCCCCTTATCTCTCAGATAATTTTCGACCTGTTCAAAGAACATCCTCATTGTTTTAAAATTTTCATCTGTGGTCGCCATTTCACGCAGATCCCTAGGAGCAAACCACCTGAATGGAGGATCAAAAATGATCAGATCAAATTTCCCATTCACATTTTTAAAGAGATCACTTTGGACAAATTTGATCCTGTCAGCGACACCATTCCTTTTGGCATTGTTCTCACCAGTCTTCACAGAAAAAGGATTTAGATCTACGGCAAGAATGTTTGTGGACTTAGAAGCTGCTAATATTGCGTTTACTCCACATCCAGTCCCCATATCTAGCACCTTGTCACTTTTTCTGACGTCGTCCAGAATGGACTTTCCCAGTAGCTTTGACATCCAGGCAGGTGGAGTGACTTCTTTTGGGATAATGAAATTACGTCCAAGATACTGCCTCCTTATCTTCTTCTGGTCTTCCATCTTGATATACAGATCATTGTGCCATTTCACTCGTAAATCAATCTCCTCTTTTGTCATCATTGGTTTGTATTCCATTTCACTTACAATCCCATATACGGTTTGTAAGCTAAATACTTTATAACATTTGATTCCCTAAAATCTTTGAAAATAGAATCGCTAGAATCATGGGTCTGCCCGGATTTGAACCGGGGTTTCCAACTCCCGAAGCTGGAAGGATACCAGGCTACCCCACAAACCCTTTATTGGGTATAGCAACAGTATATTTAATTTTAGGATGATTAGCTTAATTCTGAAACTGTCCTTTTGCTATCGGACGCTCCCCATTTCTCGTAAAAAACCAAGATATAGAAAACAAGCAAAATTAACAGGAGTGGAAAACCTGTGTTTAGGTCAGTAGCGGGTGAAATATAAATCCCCATATCCTGAAAAAATACCCAGAAAAAACCCGTTAAAATAGCTGGAAGAAAATATAATTTTCTAATTCCGTAAAGGATTGTGAGGGAAGATGTTGCGAATAATAGAGAGAAAAAGACATTAAGAATTGCCTCGTTATAAAGCAAAAGATTGGACGAAATCGACAGCATCCTTGCCAATAATGGGTTTTCACCCTGATTGAAAATGTTCATATATATGTCAAAGGCAAGTTGGCCGGTTGTCCAGTATGTATTCCCAGGTATCAATTGAAGAACAGCACCAATAGCAAAAATGGACCCAATTGAGTATTTTAAAAGGACTTTGTAGTTTGTTCTATTTCCGTATTTAACAAAGAAAAAGGGTAACGCTCCAATAATGTAAATAGATGCAGAACCTGGAAAACCTACTAAAAGAGAGACCCCCTGATCGGGTATCCCCCCAAAACCCTCTCCGAAAATCCAAATAACCAGGCTCCAGACTATAGCCAGTGCTGCAGTGAATCTGAGGGCTTTCCCATTACTGTTTATCAAAAATGATACACCCAGGAAGATCTGCAAAGCACCACTTATTGCATCAAATTGAATTGGATTTATCTTCCATAAATTGTATCCTAACATGAGAAAACTCTCAATCCCTCCGTTTGAAATGGAAGTTATTGTTGGAAGGATTACTTCATTCAAGAAACCGTAGGGCATTTGGGGCTGGAATTGTAAAACTCCGTCAATAATCCACAATAGACCAAAACCAAATTTAAGAACTTCCAGCCAGGTTGGCAGAATTTCCTTATTATGAATTTTAAACAGAAGAAATGATAAGACTATGGCAAATATGGAATAAATAAAACTAAATAGATAAAAATTGTAAAATTCTGTTTGGGGAATAAAATAAATCGAAAGATCGGTTTCATAAATGAATGCTACTGGAATGATTATGAATGGAATGAAAACCGCTAGAAGTAAGATTAACATTACTTTATTTATCCCAATTTTGATCATGGCACCCCATTCCACAGGTATTTATTATATAGTTACATTATATATCAGGTAACGGTTCCTCTGGAATCTGTTCCAATCTAAGATACCATTTAAGTGAGTGTGAATGTAATGAGTTGGCAGGAAGCGGAAGTTCGAGAATTGAAAGTTGGTAGGTACATGATGGTGGAAGATGCACCGTGCAAGATTATGGAAATTAACTTATCCAAGCCCGGAAAGCACGGTGAGGCAAAGGCAAGAATTGTTGCCATTGGTATATTCGATAACCAGAAAAAGAGTGTAGTATTCCCAGTTAAACATAAAGTAAAAGTTCCAATCATTGAGAAAAAAAGCGCACAGGTTCTCAGTGTTGCAAACAATGAGGCCCAGTTGATGGATACTGAAACCTATGAAACCTTTGTCCTACCATTAGAACCCGACCAAGTTGATAAGGTTAAGCCTAGTACGGAGGTATCCTATTGGGAAGCAATGGGCACCAGAAGGATCATGCTGCAGAATTAAGTGCCTTAGCATCGCTTAAAAAAATTGCAGACGCAAATTTCGAATATGAAGAAGCAAAGTATGTGATTTTCGGTGTTCCCTTTGACTACACTTCATCATTTAGAAGGGGATCATCAAGGGGACCAACGGAAGTAAGAAGAGCTTATGATAACCTTGAATCCTTCGATGTTTCATATGGACTAGATTTCTCAGAACTGCACATTTGTGATATTGGAGATATATTCGTTAACGAAGATGCTTCAGAAACTGTTGATCTCGTGGAGCAGGTAACATCAATAATAGTTAAAGATCAAAAAATACCGGTTATGATTGGAGGAGAGCACTCGATAACGGGAGGTGCCATCAGAAATTTTAAGAAATCAAGCATGATCATAATAGATGCTCACTCCGATTTTAGAAGAAGTTACATGGGAAATATCCACAATCACGCCTGTGTAACACATAGGTCTTTGGATGTTCTTGGTGAAAACCGAATATTTTCCTTCGGTACAAGATCTACTTCAAAAGAGGAATTTGAGGATCCTGATTACAAAAAGGTTTCCTTTATAAGATCTGAAACTGTTAAAACCTCCGGGATAGACAAATGCCTTGAGCAAATTACTCCAAAACTTCTAGATACGATCTATTTTTCAATAGATATGGATGGAATTGACCCCTCCCTCGCACCAGGAGTTGGAACACCTGAACCATACGGGCTTAATGACAGCGATGTTCGATTTCTGATCAGAAAATTGGCTCCTAAAATTACCGGTTTCGATGTTCTGGAATTTACTCCTGACTTTGATAATGGAAACACAGCAATGCTGGCAGCAAAACTAATTCAAGACTTTATTGGAAGTAAGGAATCAAGTATTAAATTTTAAAGACGCTGTGTTCCTTGATGGAAATAGTTGTAAACGTGTGGTCTTGTGAGATAGTATATAAATATTATACCGAGAATGGTTCCAATTGGTATTTCAAAGAGCGAAAGGACTGAAAAAACCAGAACTACTATTCTTGCCCAGTTTTTTCCTGTCAGCAGTGCAGCGGAGCCAAAGAGGAATAGCAATCCTATTACTGCAAAAACTATCGTGAACAATGGGAAAATAATCCCGAGTAAAATCCCAGCAATAATGTCCAAAATTCCTCCCATCATTCCTAAAATTGCGAGTATCAAGACTCCAGTTGGCCTTTCGTTGAGTGCGGGTGTGGGTGAAAAGATTGAACTTCCACAAATTGGACATACAGTATTTTGAAATTCAGTTTGCTGATTGCAATTCCTGCAATATTTCATCCTTCCAGTATTTGCATCTTGAGATGCAGTAGCTGAATAGTTCATTGATGCATTGAACTGGTATCCGCACTGTTGACAGTATTCGTCTGCATCAGGACTGGCGGCTGAGCAATTTGGACAAATCTTCATTGATTCAAAATATTGTAATTGATAATAAATTTGTCTGGATAATGTAGGAATTCTTAAAAGACTGAATAACTCCTAGGATGGCTATTTCCAAGCAGAAATTGTAATTTGAGTGATTGGAGAATTTATTATGATAAATGAATTAAATTCCTATTTTTCCTGCGATGTCTTTTCCCTTTGTGATCTCAATCCTGCAAGGAGTTGGGAGTTTAATTGATGCTTTGTGAAGTGCTTCTTTCATTTGTTTAGCTCCTTCTGGATTGGTTCTTGCTACCATGATTATATCTTTGGCCCTCACTCTGGCTGCAGTGCCAACTGGCTTTCCAAAGGCTCCTCTCATTCCACTTGAAATTCTATCAGCCCCTGCGCCTGTTGCCATTTTGTGCTCCCTTATTACCTGATGAGGATATGGCCTAATCTGGAAGTAATAATTATCCAGTCCAAGTGATTCACTAACCTTTCTATTGATTGAAATCCTTGCCGCCTCCAGTGCGCTATGCCTTATCTGGCAGCTTTCTTCTGCTATCATCTGGAATTCTACTTGAAAGTCTTTCTTTTGATTTCCATGTGTGAATGTAGTTATCTTTGGGTATGGAACTCCGCCCATGAACTCTCTTCGCGTGTAAGCTGGACCTGAAATCTTTGTGTACATTCTAGCTGGTTTTGTTACCATTACTATCCACCTGAGAATACAAATACATATAAAAATTGATTGAATAACTATTAGATTAAAAGACCTGGTATTTTACTATAGGATGACAACATATTATAAATTGAAGATTATGAGGTGAGATGATGTGGAAAAAATACAGCGTAGAAAGCGTCAGGATTCTGGCTCTCTCTGCAGTCTTGTTTTCCATGGCATGGTTTTGGCTCAGTTTCACATTTCCCCTAGTTTTAGTATCATTAAAATTCAACTATTTCGAAATTGGATCCATAGGAACACTAACATCCTTTCCGTTCATCATATTTTCATTTCTTTTCATAAATTCAAAGAAAAAGCACCTTAATTTCGCACTGAAGATTCCATATTTGGTAATTGCTTCTGCTACAGTAATTCTTTTGCTGGGATATGAAAACTCGGATCTCTATATATTGATTATTGGAATCACCAGCATATTCCAAAGTATGTGGTGGATTTCAACCGAAATTGAGACGGGGCTACTAGGTGTAGAGGGTCTTGCAGAGAAATATTCTGCTGCGTGGGGAATTCCATCTGGTATCTTTCCAATAATTGCTGGCTACGTTATTGAGGTGACCGGATTCAGAGGAATTTATATTCTCGTCCTTGTTGTTTCGTTACTTGGGTTGGTGATACAACCAATAGACACCAGGGAGAGAATTGTAAAAAGAGTCAATCGCCTAACTCCTTCCCTTATTTTACCTATGACTTTTTCCGGAATAGATTTGGGATTTGTAACGTTTGTACTTGTTCCGTTTATCAGGGTTCAAGACTATTCCTATTTTAGTATAGGAGTTTATTCAGGAATTTTCTCCATATTTTTTTCCCTGGGATCCCTGCTTGGAAATGTTATAACGATTAAAAATCAGCAGTTATTTTCCTTTTATTCATCCCTTATGGCAGCGTCCCCCCTATTACTTTTATTAGGAATTAATATGCTTACCCTTTCAGTATCCCTCTCCTTGGGTGGTTTTGGTGCAAGTCTTGGGTTTTCCAAGGTTCTGGGTTATATAAATAGAACAGACAGTCCAAGAATAGGGGTGTTCTATTATGAGACACTCTTTTCAATTGGGTACATAACTGGTACTCTAATTGGAGGGTTTCTTTCTTTAGCAGTTTCGTTTGAAACCACTCTGGTGCTTTTCGTACCGTCCTTATTTTTTTCACTTTATTCATTAAATAAGTCTTTTTCAAAACCCGAACTTTTTGTTCCTTCCGACTTTAAATGACTGAAAACCTGTTTCTGTGCCTGTCCAGTTGCTCTTGCACTTCTTGCATTCCAGATAGCTTGATTTGACATAAAATTCCACTGAATCACAGTTGGGACAAATTCCCCTTATGAACAATTGATCCGCAATTTCCCTGGAGTCTCTGAGCTGCTGGTTGTTATCCGTTTTTCCTTCCTGATGATTGCCCAAGTTCGAAACGCTTCCGCTTTGTTGACTGTCTTTTCCGTTAATAGCTGAGTGTTCTCCCTTTTTTTGTAGGCTCACATTCACTGTAAGGCTTGAGATTAGCCCGATAAATGCAAAAATGATAATTAAAACAGAATAAAATGTTCCTGTAAAAGATACGAAATCGGTTGCTATGACATTGGAGCCGATTGTAATTATCACGAGAAAAATTGCTGAACCTATTCCATATCTCTGGGTAAATAGAACGAATATGATGAAAATAATAAAGAATTCTATGGCTTCTATAATCCCTGAGTTCGTGAAAATATAAAGTATTGCAGCGAAGATTGCGGCAGGTACGACTGAAGCAGAATAGGAGTTAAGAGAAAGACCCAATTTTCCGTGTAAAAAAGACTCAATGTAAGATTTCGTTTCACCACCGTTCCAAAGTGGAGTAAACACCATCGCTAAAATGAATAATAAAGCAGAGGTTACCACAGTCACCTGTTCAAAGCTTGCTGCCATTGCATATATTCCAACCTTGGCGTTGAAATTTGCAGGAAGGGGATAGAACGAAGCAAATATACTCAAGACCAGAAACACTGCCAGGAAAGCTATGGAAATCGGGATTCTCTTGTTTCTTTCCCGCAAGTGATTGACTTTTGAAAAATCACTAACATAAAACGTTGTAAATAAAATTGCTAAGATAATGAATGGTACAAACGATAATAGGAATGTAGTCCGGGAATTGACCACAAAATAAAGTAATTGAGTGATCCCGAATTTTGTGAAACGACCAGAAAGTGCTGACTGGTATTGTATATAGATTAGTATTGAAAAAACAGCTGTCAGAACACCAGTCACTAGAGCTATGATGAATTCAATCAGGCTGATCCATTTCTGCCAACTCACACTCGTATATTGAAAAATGAATAATAAAACTATTCAATTTTTGCCATTTTTAACTTATTCTAGAGTTAAATTTACCCTTGTTCCAACCTTTCCCTTCACCAGATTTGTCTTGAGCTTAATCTTGCCCATTTCTGCTGTATTTTTTAGAACAGTGCCCATTTCTAACTGATCAGGTAATTCTGGTATTTTAACAATCCAGAGTTCAGGGACTTCTGGTACCTTTCCCTTATTTTGCCTCACTAAATCTTCATCATTTAGGAAATCTTCTCTTGGCATTCTCTCTCGTGTTAAATCCACTTTGTTTGAAATAATATTGTTTGTCTCCTCCTCTAATTTCCTTACAATTTCTTCTGAAATTTCCTTTATTTCCAGATCAATCCATGCATAGTCTTCGTATGTCTGATTAATCCTGTGAGTTGCACCATAATTCTTATATGCTAACCCTGCAAGTATTCTCAACGCCGTCCTGAATTTCATATGGTTTAGTCTGATATTCCAGTCAACTGTTTGCTTTACTACCTTACCCCTTGAATCGATGGGATATGTATCATGTGAAATCAGGTGAATTCCATCGCCATCATCCCAAACATCTATGATTTCGAACTCCTTGTCATCTATAACTATTTTTCCCTTATCATTAGGTTGTCCAAAAGAAGTGGGGTAGAGAACGCTCCCATCAACAATTAGGTCCGTAAATTCATTAAAAATTACCTTACTTTCGAATTCTGTTCTATATGGATCATCAAAGTAGACGTGCTTTGTAGGCATTGATCCGTCAATTTGACATACCTTATATTTTTTCGTGTCAACTGTCCCATTATAAAGGATATGGATTTGCAGTTGGCTTCCATTAAGCCAGTGGGCATAGATTCATTGAGTCACAACAATTGGCGGGCCAGCTTTCCCTGTTAAAGTCAGAGTGCTTAACGCCTTCATCCCTTCTACTCACTCAGGAAATGCGTATGAACCCAATGTAACCTTTTATGAATAGCAATTCTTGGCATAAATCTCTTCGGGAATGCGCCTTCTTATCAGATTGGGTAGATTATTCATTTCCTTATGATATTGAAGGTTTTTTCCATTCTGGAGAACTGAATGTATCTCTATGTCAAGACATAGGAGTCTTACTGCTTCCCTTAAACTCCTAACAATCTTATAAATACAACCATGCCCTTACCAATCGCTTGAGAGACCAGAACCTTCAGTTTATTTATGACCTTAAAAGAGAGGGAATTAAGTACGATTTATCAGCAATGCTGGAATTTGACAGAGAATTTAAACACCCACATAAGAATTTTGAATCCATACATGTGACAGGATCAAACGGAAAGGGCTCTGTATCAAATATGGTATTCAATGTTCTCAGATTGAGAGAGAAAACTGGTCTTTACACAAGTCCTCATTTGATCAATTTCGCTGAAAGAATTTATCTTCAGGATCATCAAATTGAGCCTGAATCCATAGAAAAATATCTGGACCTATTCAGGGACTACATTAAAAACAGGATAAAAATTAAAAGAAATCCAACCTTTTTTGAGGTGACAACTGAAATGGCATTTCAGTACTATAGTGAAATGAATGCAAAGTATTCTGCTATCGAGGTTGGGTTGGGAGGAAGATTGGATGCCACGAATATTATAACTCCAGCAGTTTCTATAATCACAAGGATCAATTATGAGCATACTGATAGATTGGGAACAACTCTTCAGCAAATTGCGTGGGAAAAGGGTGGAATAATTAAACACAATGTTCCAGTTGTAATCGGGGAAACAAAGGATGAGCCGCTTAGAGAATTGAAAAGGATAGCTGAGAGACGAAATAGCAAACTATATGAGTCTAGCAAATACACTAAAATAGAGGGTTTAAAAATTGAAGAAACTGGATCTAAGGTTTGGCTACACACACCTACTGAGGAATACAAGCTCGAGATTCCATTAATAGGAGAATTTCAGGTTGAAAATGCTAGAACGGCAATAACAGCACTGGAAATTTTGAACGAAAACGTCAAGAGAAAGGAAATTGAAAGAGGTATCGCAAATTCCAGATGGCCAGGAAGAATAGAAGTTGTCAAGAGAAAGCCACTTGTGATTCTGGATTCAAGCCATAACCCTGCTGCTGCAGAAGCTCTTGCCAGAACAATTAAAAGGCTTTATGAGAAGAAGCCGCTGCTTGTTGTTGGGATGTTATTAGATAAGGATCACTATGGCTATCTTCATAATATGGCATCATGCTCCGATTCGATTATCCTTACAACACCCGAAGAGGAGGAAAGAAAAACGGATCCGGAAGTGCTCGAGCCATTTGCAAGAAAGATTTTTAAAAGTGTTGAAGTGATAAAAGATCCTATAGAAGCTTACAATAATGCTATTTCTCGATCCGACTTTGTTCTTGTCTCAGGTTCTATGTATCTTGTGGGAGCAATATGTAAGATATTGAATCTAAAGATGACTCCACATAGATGATTAAACAAGTTTGGATCAAATATGTTATCAAATCGTAATGAAAAAACACTTTTATCCATAGGTCAATTAGGATCGTTTACGGTGCTTAAATGAACCCTTTTGACAAATACGAAACACGGGCAATTGCCCTTCTAGGCGATCTTTCTATACTATCTCCTAAGCATCAACCAGAGAGTTTTCCTCACAGGGAAAAGCAGATAGAATCTATCGTAGGATCACTGAGTGGCCTTATTAGAGGCTTTTCTATAAATAATATATTGGTCTATGGAAAAACTGGAACTGGGAAAACTTCTGTAACAAAATACATCACTGATATGCTGAAAGAAAAGGTTGGGGAGCGTGTCATTACCTGCTATATTAACTGCCAAACCTATGATTCACCATATTCGATATTAATTAATATTGCAAGATATGTACCAGGCGCAGATAATATTCCGCCATCCGGATGGACTCTGGATAGAATATATGAGGAAGTTCTTAACAAACTTAAAGAAAAAAAGAGCTCAGTTATTTTAGTTCTTGACGAAATCGACAAGCTTGTTGAAAAAAATGGAGGAGATTCCCTCTATGTTATCCTAAAACTGATTGATGAGGATTCTGGTGTTGGAGGCACTGTTATCGGAATAACAAACGATAGTTCATTCTATGATAAGCTTGACCCCAGAGTTAAAAGCAGGATGAGCAAGGAATCTGTAATGTTTCAACCTTACAATGCAGAAGAACTGAGGGATATCTTAAACCCTAGGGTGAGACAGGTGCTGCCAACGGACTCATATGAAGATGGTGCAATAGGTTTATGTGCAGCCCTTGGCGCAAGAGAACATGGAGATGCAAGAAAAGCAATAGATCTCATGAGGATAGCAATTGAAATGGCAATACGAGAGAATAGTCAGCTAATTACAAAAGAACATGTTTACAAAGCAAGAGACACTATGGAAATAGACGTGATTCGGGAGACTACCAAAACGCTACCCACACATGCTAAGATCGTTTTGATGTCCGTAATAGTAAGCGGGGAGAGACACCCGAATTCTGCTACTACTGGTGAGATTTCAACCCTTTATGCAAACTTATGTAGAATAATTGGTCTCCCCCCACTGTCGACGAGGAGGGTTAGCGATTATATTTCTGAACTGGAAGACTTTGGCATGATAAGTACAACGGTCAAAAGCCTTGGACGGTATGGGCGAACGAGGTATATTAGAATCACAGGCAGGGAAGAAGATATTAAAAGATTTATACTGGAAGATCAGGAAATGGAAAAATTAAAGGAAGTAAAAGCTACAAAACAATTTAGGTTGGATGATAAAATTTAAAGTTCTACGGTTTGTCCGGGGATCATGACCTGGACCTTTGTCATTCCCTTTCTTTCTACCATATCCTTGAATTTAAGGGGATCCTGCTGGATTAGCGGAAAGGTGTTGTAGTGCATTGGAATTGCTATTTTTGGCCTGATCATCTCAATAGCTCTTGAAGCTTCTGCAGGTGACATTGTGTAATGTCCTCCTATTGGAACCATAGCTATTTCCGGATGGTGCATTTCGCCAATTAACTCCATGTCCAAAAATACCCCAGTGTCTCCAGCGTGATATATTGTCTTACCGTCCATTTTTATGATCATACCTCCAGGGTTACCCGCAAACTTTCCTTCAAACGATGAGGAGTGAAGTGCTGGCACTGCAGTAATTGTAACCGGGCCGATTGTTACTGATCCACTGAAGTTTATGTCGTGAACTTCCAGTGTATTATCCTTTTCCTTCAATAACCAGGCCAGTTCTACCATAGTGACAATTGGGGCTGAGTTATTTTTTGCAATGAATATTGCATCTCCAACATGATCCCCATGACCATGTGTCACAACTACAATGTCTGCCTTAACCTCCTCCTTCTTGATAGTAGCTGCTGGATTTCCCTCGATAAAGGGATCAATTATAATCTTCTTAGTTCCTGAAATTTCGAAGCAGGCATGGGCAATCCATTTAATTTTCAATTTGGCATCCATGTATGTATATCAATATATTGGATAAAATCTTAATCCAAATTTAGAAGTATGGTAATTTCTTCTGAGAAAAATGAAACTGGTATCTTAATGCTGGAAAAAATAAGGTTAAAGCGAGAAAGACCAAAAGCCTAAGGAAGCGAAAATCCAGCTCAGGTGAAATATTTCAATCTGAAGAATTGTTATATCCATTGGAAGATGTTTTTAATTTAAATCTCATTCGGGGTGACATTGAACTTTATATTAATCGCAATCGCAGGTTTTTTTCTAGGTGTATCTATGGCGGCACCGCCGGGTCCAGTTATGACAATGATAATGAATAGAGCCCTGGTTAGTGTCAAATCCGGTTTCTGGGTTGGAATGGGGGCTATGACCGCCGATTTGATCTTGCTTGCAATTGTATACGAGTTGAATGCCAGTATAAATCTGACTCTTGTTGAACCTTTCATATTTCTGCTTGGTGGGTTTTATTTCATCTATCTTGGAATTAAAATTTTTAGGAGTATAAACGAAGATGAAAAAGGCATTGTAGAAGAGGAAAAATTACACTACAGTTTCAGTAAGGGATTGACTACCGGACTTGTAAATCCAATGCAAATTGGATGGTGGCTAACGGCTGGATTGAGTGTGATTGAATCGGATGGAATAACCACTTTTTACTTCTTTTATGCTGGAATAATTGCATATGTAGTTCTTATAAGCTTCATGATTAACAAATCTTATCTTAAATTTGGTGAAATGCTTAAATATGGTGTTTCTGTGTTTAGCCTGTTTGTCTTAACAGGATTTGGAATTTATTTTATTTACTCCTTTATTTTAATAGCTGGATAAAGTTTACGCGCATCCAGGTGTTGCGGGAGATAGGTATCCTGTGAAACACAGAGCAATATTTATGAACATTTCTGCTGAAAGATCTAGTGGCTTAACAATTTCCGCAGATTTTAAATATGGCATGGAAGTTCCTCTTTTTTAAACTGATTTAAATTTGACCCCCCATTGCTATATTTTTAAGGTGTGTACTTAAATAAACCTTTTATACATTCTTCCTATCATTTAACCGAACTGAAATGGCTCTAAATATTTCTGATTTAAGATACGGGGACGAACTCCTTAAAACTGGATTTGCTAAGATGACCAAGGGCGGTGTAATTATGGACGTTACAAACGCTGAACAGGCAAGAATCGCAGAAACTGCCGGGGCCGTTGCAGTAATGGCCCTTGAAAGGGTGCCAGCGGATATACGGGCACATGGTGGAGTTGCAAGGATGACAGACCCTGCAAAGATAAGAGAAATCATTGATGCCGTCACAATACCGGTGATGGCAAAAGTAAGGATTGGTCACATAACCGAAGCGTTGACCTTAGAGGCAGTTGGTGTGGATATGCTTGATGAAAGTGAAGTGCTTACTCCGGCCGATCCATACTATCATCTTAATAAAAAACAACTGAGAATTCCAGCAGTATGCGGTGCAAGAACTTTACCCGAAGCAGTGAGGAGAATTTTTGAAGGAGCTGTAATGATCAGAACAAAAGGTGAAGCAGGAACGGGAAATATCGTGGAGGCAGTCAGGCATATAAGAACTGTAAATGAGGCAATCAATATGGTCAAGAATATGAAGACCAATGAACTTAACAGTCTGGCTGAGAATTTTGCAGAAAGGTATCAGGACTTAAAAAAGGAAGTGCTTCAGGATCTGTACAAAAAAGAAGTAAAACCCAGTGGAGATGATGTATTCAGTGGCATGTCCCTCGCTCAAGTTACAACTGAACTTTCGAATATATTGAAAGAAATTAAAAAAATGGGCCGATTACCAGTTGTAAATTTTGCTGCAGGTGGAGTTGCAACTCCAGCAGATGCCGCACTCATGATGAATTTGGGAATGGATGGCATATTTGTTGGTAGTGGTATTTTTAAGTCGTCTGACCCAATTAGAATGGCGAGAGCAATTGTAGAGGCTGCAGAGAACTTTGAAGACTTCAGGATGATTGGAAATGTATCAATAGGTCTTCCTTCGATGGATGGTCTTGAACTGGCAGATATACCAAAGGAACAAAGGCTAGCTGAACGAGGAATATGAATAGATGCTTTCCAGCTTAAATGAAGTTTTTTTAATAGAACTAACTGTTTACCTATTAACCCTATTTTTGCTATCACAGTTTTTGCATCTATTTGATCTTAAAGGAGGAATTGGGGCTGTTATAATTGGTGCAATAGTTTCAATCTTCGGGAATTTAAACTGGTTAGTTTTGCTGATCATTTTTGCTATGTCATCCCAGATTGCCACTAAATACAAATTCCAGGAGAAAAAGGAAAGAAAGATGCAGGAGGGGGAGAGGGGCGAAAGAAGGATTTCCAATGTGGTATATGGTGGGGCGATAGGAGTTACAGTTGCCATACTGAATGGCATTCATTTATTCAATTTCCCATATTTTGTTGCCTTCGCTTCTGCATTCGCGGCTATCACTTCTGATACATTTGCATCGGAAATTGGAATAATAGACACAAAAACATATTTGATTACCACCTTAAAACGATGTCAAACGGGCATTAACGGAGGAATTTCCAGAGTTGGAACCTTAGCATCCATTTTGGGTTCAGTTATAATTTCTTCCTGTTACGGAATTCTGTCAATTTCTGGAGGTGTAGATATTTATTATGTTCTGATAATTCTCGTATCCGGCTTTCTGGGATGTCAACTTGATTCCATACTGGGTGCACTATTTGAAAACAGGAAAAAAATGACAAAAGGGGAAGTTAACCTATCAGCGTCGCTCTTCGCAGTTTTTTTGACTGTACTGATTATAACGGCCTGAAGCTTTGCAATTATTGAAAAGTATTTCGTTTCCTCATATAACTGGAATGCTCATAATTTATCAGACTTTCCAAATCACCCAATCGGTTTCGTCTTACCATGGGCATGTACAGATTAAGATTAGACAGAATAAAGTCATTTGAGATATCAAGAAACTTCTCTTGTTCGAATACTCTGTCGCAATTCCTGCCTTCTTCTGCCTTTCCAAATTTAAAACTTGAAAATCTTGAAATTGTTTTACTTAACCCCATTTTAGGCAGATAATCATTTGAAATTAAGAATTCAGCACTCTCGCTCGCCAAGATAACATCTGACAGAAGAGCCAGTTCGAGACCAAGATCCTTACATTTTGCGTTTGCTAAGGTGAAAATTGGTTTCTCCATAGTTCCCAGGAACTTAAGTGTGGTAGAGCATAACTGCAAAAGTTCCATTTCTCCAAGTTCATCATTTTTTCTAAATTCGTTTAAAAAATAACTTTCGTTTGAACCTGTAATTGCAACTGTCTTGACTTTGTCGTCTGTAATGGCGATGGATATGACCTTGAGGAATTCTTGGAAAAAGTTTGGAGTCACATTTCCTTCATTATCCGTCAGGACAGTTATCACTCCGATACCATCTTCCTGCCAGAAGCTCAGTTCCTTGAATCCAACTACCTTTGGTGCTTTACTCATTGTAATATGCCAACCTGTACAGTCTTACACCTATCCCGAATATGAATAGCAATGCACCTATTCCCATTCCAAAGGCGGCCTCCTGGACAAGATCCGTGGGATTTGCCTGAATCATTAGCCAAAGAATCTCTACAGATATAATGAAAAGTATTGACATTATAACATTCACTGACTTTGGACTCACAGAAAGTCCCTTCACTTTCTTGTTGCCTTCCTCCATGCTTAAGTGAGCATAATTTGCAGACTTCATGGTTCCCAGAGCTGCAAAGACCGTTGCTCCTCCAAATATACCTAAGTTGGTAGCATTTGAAATGTTGATACCGTGCATTACGTTTCCTATTTGCAGAGCAAATTCGAATATTCCCAGCGATAAGAGGATCAAAAATATGACGAATGACCCGGTTAATTTTGCTAAATTTGGCTTGAATACCCCCTTCTTGTATAATCTGCCGAAAGCCAAAAAGAAACCCATTACTATTATGAACGGAGGTACTAGTACAGCAATCACATCTATGTTGCTAATAGGTATGCCCGGTGCCATTACTCCCCAAAGTGAGAGAATTGCCATGTATATTATTCCAAGTACTCCAAAGGCTGTAAAAACAGGTCTAGATAGGGGATGCAGGTTATTCGATCTGTCAAGGAACGGAACAAGAATGAAGTAAATAAGGGGTATTCCGCCAAATACGCCTGAGGCTACCAAGGGAGAAATTGCCCCAAAAGCATTGAAGAACTTGAAGTCCAGCGCTTTGTAGACAAAAAGCAAAAACCATGGTGGATACGGGGGCACATAAGGTGCCAGTGAAGATGTTGGAGAAACTTGTGGATAGGGATCAAACAGTGCTGGAACAGCCATATGTGTCGCCCTTAGGGCATCTATTGCAGATGGTAAGAAAATGACAATTCCAAATGTAAATGCCGCCAGCTGGATCATGAACATTAAGTTGTAAGGATACCATTTCTTGTACTCTGGTTTGTCCTTGTCTACTGCAGGAGCCTTGTAATTGGCTTCCCTTTGCGAAGGCATCATTCCATTCGCTTCTGCAAGGTAAAAATGGAACCCAAAAAGCGCCCCTATTAGTGCTGCTAAGATTATGTGAAATCCAAGCATTCTGATGAAAAGGGAAGTATTTGTTCCATTTCCAAACATAATTTCTTCTGCTATTTTACCTATTATGGGAGTTGCCAGTGCCATTCCTCTTCCCACATCAGTCGCGTCGGCAGAAAGTACATCCCCAGTCATTGAGTAGCCAAAGTACCCAACCCCTATGGTGAGTGTAAGAAGTATTACTCCGGTGATCCATTGAAGTTCTCTTGGTCTCTTATATGCACCATTGAAGTAGTTCCTGTACATATGAAGATAAACCAGGACAACCATTGCATAGGCACCGTAAAGGTGAGTTGTAAGTATAATTTCCCCGTAAGGAACATTTCTCAGAACATATTCGGTACAGGCATATGCGTTCGCTGGATTATAGTATAAAAGCAGAATCAGGCCCGTAATTACCTGATAAATAAATACCATTGATATAAGTGCTCCCGTCCAGTACCAAAAACCTCCCTTTTTTCTCATGTAATCCGGCACTGTTGCCAACGGCAATTCGTCTATTTTTAACGGGTCTTCTCCCAGGACATTTTTAATTGATAGGTTTCTTTTTAGGTCTTCCAAAGTCATATATACACCTAATTTGTGGCGATTTTTGTCACCATTGCTTTCCTCAGATTGGATATGGGATGTCCGCCTGTTAAATCTGACGGGTGCCCAAACACCACGGGACCTGTAAGCTTCTTGGCATACAGACCATCGGTCAATGCGTCATATTTCAAACTCACATATGGCAATGGTCTTTCGGTCGGGTGCGTAATGATTCCTGCTCCCTTGAAGGCGTCATAAGTACTGCCATGGCAGTTACAGTGAATTACGCCTCGTATGAAACTGCCGTTGGCATAAAGTTCTGTATTATATTGTGTTTTTATGGTGTTTTGAACAGATAATGGCAGAGTATTCATTGTGGCTGGCGCATAGTAGTGGATGATGGGTGCTATGCAGCCTAAATGCTGGCATATTGCACTGTATGATACTATTGAGTTTGCAGCAACGCTGACACCGCCCACAGTTGAAGCAGGTCCAACTCCTCCAGTAAAAGTGTATTTTTGACCTGTGGCCTCTATGGTCACTGAACATGGGTCAACTGAATCCTTGAATCTGATCAAAAAATTTGGTTCATCTGAAAGGGGATAATAGTATATCCAAACACCTTCTGATTCGGGAGGGAATGTGCTTGCCTTCAGAGGCACTGGACTGCTATTTGGACTGCTTGGATCGTTCCAATATAACTGGGTCTCAGGAAAACTAGTTAAACCAACGGCAGGTGAAATCAAATTTTGGACCACTCCCTTTCCCAGGCCTCCAACTGCAGCCACAGCCGATAACCCAACAATGGCTTTAAGAAACCCTCTTCTTGATGGATCCACTTCGTCTGTCATAATTGGATATTGAATTTATGCTTAAAATCATTTCCGATAGTGAATGATTACTTTGACCAATTATACTAAGTTGGGGCGATAAGGATTATTAACCCTATGAGATTTTCGCATATGAATTTTGAGGAATACTCTGAGGAGCAAAAGAGGACTTCTCCAGGTCCAAGTAACATTACAATGGTGGCACTTGGTCTTACGGGAGAATCTGGTGAATTCGCAGACCTATTGAAAAAACATCTTTTTCAGGGACATGCCCTCGATAAGGATAAGCTAATAGAGGAACTTGGAGATATTTTGTGGTATATATTTGAAGGTGCAAGAATCCTTGAAGTTGATCCTTCCGAGATTGCTCGAATGAATGTTGCAAAACTTAAGGCACGATACCCAGACGGCTTTGATAAAGAAAGAAGCATAAATAGAAACAGATGAAAATTAAAATCTAATGCTATTTCATCTGGGTAAAATAATTTAATAGCATGCGAATATTAGGTACGCTTGACTGAGAGGTTAAGAAATGAAAGTCTTGAAGGGAATTAAATATGCGATCAAGTCAAAACTGAAGCTCAATGTAATCATTGTTCTAATTCTCGTAAACATATTGATTTTACCCGCATTATACGAGGAAAACGCTCAAATTCCTGCGAGTAACGAAAATCTATTTTTTTTGGGGGAAATAAATACTGCACAGAGCTCATCTGGAATTCAGCCGGTTGAATTTCTGCTATTGAACCATCACCTTAACCTCCAAGCCAATAGTGCAGTATCATTGAATGGCAAGATAAGTGTAAAAACCATTTCGTTCATAAATTGCCTACCAATTCGTCTGAATTGCACTACCAATAGCAAAGGGGTAATTTCCGTAAATGAGACCAAACTAATCAACCAAGCCAAAAAAATTGACGGGACAAATTCTGCAGTTATTTCCTTTCAAACCTGTAATTATAGTCTGACTAATCAAAGTCTGAAGACAGGAATTCCAGCTGAATATCAAACATTTTATTTCACATCTATTGGAATTCAGTCTTCCGCGAGCAAAAATGCAACAAATGAATCAATCCTTAATGCTGCATTTCTGCCATCTTATCAGTTAGGCTATTATGGAGATACACCAGTGTTTTATAGCAATGAACTTAACAACTCAAATTTATCAATTTGCTATAAAATGTATAACCCACAGAATAAAAATGCGAATTACAGTATAACGAACCTGACAGTTATTTCTAAAAATCAACTGTATGTGGATAGAAATTATGAACAGATAAAAGAGTTCAATGAAGCGTCTAATGTTTCTTTTTATATGTCCGGGAGGCGGATGATTGGAAGCATGTTCCCAGGCTTTAATGGTATCGCGATTGTTAACCCTATAGTTTTTGAGACACTCAACACTCCTTCAAATTTTGTGACATTTCCAGTTACAGAAATATTACTCCTTATCGTCATTATAGAAACTTTGGTCACCTATGTTTCAATGTTCAATTACGGCGCAATTCAGCGCTACATTTCACTTCCGGAAAAAAGGGGAAGAGTGGTAATATTCAACATAGTTTCCAATTTCATCCTTATTTCCCTGTTTACAGTTTTAGGAATGGTTGGTTCGTTTTTATATTTCGATCTTGGGTACAGGTTTCAGATTTCTTTAATTTCAATGCTTTATGTTTATTTGCTGGTGGTAGCTGCGTACCTGGTCTTTGTTTCAATTTACACAATTGTAAGTTCATACTCAATTGGAAAAAATTGGCCGAGGCTTTTCGTTACTGTATTCCTTGTTTTTGCATACCCAATATTGGACGAAATAGGCCAAGCGCTTTTAATATTTGTAAATTTCTCATCTTTCATATTTAATGGAAATGACCGATATCTCTTTAAACCGATCCTGGAAAGCATTCGGACTTATAACATACTTTCTAGTGTGCTTCCGGTGCTGAATGTGGAATCTTTTAACAACTATCTAATCAAGTCGCCGATACAGGGAGTGATTATGTACAATCACTTGAACATCTTTGATTTATCCCCATTATTATTCTTGACGAGTATAGTTGGGATATCATCGCTACTTATTTACTTGGGAATAAGAAGAATAAACTTAGAATAGTATTCCCAAATCATTGATTTTTAGGTGTAAAACATATTGTGGAACCTTGGAAACTAAAGCGATCTGAAGATGTTATGTTCTTTCCCCATGAGACAAATCGGTCAACGTAAAATAGGCTAGAGCAAAAACCATAACTGTGACTGATGTTCCGAAGATTGCGACAATACTGAATCTAAATGTTTCAATTAAAAAATTCGCCAGGATTGGTCCGATCCCTATGGATATTGCCTGAATAAGATTGTACATCGATATTGAGTTTATTCTCGAAGAGTCTGATCTGTTAAGCATTTCATTGAAAAAAGAAAGTGTAACACCTGACTGCCCGACTCCGTAAAGTATGGTGGGCAAAAGGATCACTATCGTGCTATGTGCAAGGGGGATCAGCCCCGAAGATACAATGCTTAAAAAGGAACTGAATATGATGATTTTGAAATTTCCATATTTTGAAGCAAAGTTCCCCCATAAAATTTGCGAAGTTATGAACGAAATGGATATCACAATATATACAAATGTATAGAAAATTTCTGTCTGACCAAGATAAGCAGGAGAAATAAGATAAAGCTGAAAATATGGAAGGATCATGCTATATCCAATTCCCCAGAATAGGGCAAACGTAACAAAATTTAGATAAGATTTTGTCCATGTTTTATTTTCGTGATTCTTCTCGATTTCCGGAATTGAATAGGGATCAATTCTCCTCATTATCAATAGTGAAATAGAGGAAAAAATCAGAGCACCGGAAAGAAAAACCGTTATGAATGCAATCTGTTCACTTTTGACTCCCAAAAATATTCCAAGAGCCAGCGCATATCCGACTAGTGAAAAAATTTTCATTATAAAATTTCTGAACGCAAAATAACTTGCCCGCCTATGAGATGGAATCACACCTGGAACCCAAAGAGTCCACGTAGTGCCACTGAATGAGGCAAAAAAGGTTCTTGCGGTGAGAAGCACTATGAGCAGCATGTAAGCAAGTAACTGCCCATGCACAAATACAAGAAATACAACTGGAACCCATAATATTCTATCAAACAGCGTTGTGTAAAATGTCAATTTCTTTAAATCGTTCACTTTGCGTGAGAAATATCTGGAAAGATATTGAGCTACAGGAACCACTAAGAGAGGAAAGCCTGTGATAAAACCCACTGGAGCATTTTCTCCCAACAGATATATCGCAAGGGGAATCACAAAAGGTGCAGTCATGCTTGAATAGATGGCCCAGAATAGCCCATCCGTTACTGAAAGATTTGCCGTGGTTTGTACTACATCGTCAGAATTAGCCGTATAATCCCGGATTTTATTGGGGATATATTTTGCCTTAATCTTAAATTTCGTGAGTTAATTTCACCCTTCGCGATATCAATATAAGAATCTTTTATGTTCTCAAATTGTCTCTGTTTTATATTGATTTCGAAGAGATGTTTCATTACTATAAAAAAACTACTTGAAATAGTATAAGCATTAGAAAGGTTTATGAATGCATAAGATCATATCCACAGGAAGTGTTATTATGTCAAATAGTAAACGTGAATCGAATTTGAGCGGTTTAAATAGAGGTGGCCTGAGAAAAAATCTTAAGGCGATCTCTGTTTTATTGGTGGTTGGACTGTTTGTTCTGACAGCATTTGTGTCAGTTTACAATCAGCCGACCTATGCTTCGCATAGTTTGGCAACTCCCAGTGCCACATCGGGGAAGAGTGTAACTATTACAGTTTGGGGATCTGGTTCACCCGGTGGGGAAACCGTTGTTTTTAACCAAACTCTTGCTTACTTTGAGCAAGTGTACCCCAACGTGACTGTACAGGACAGCCCTGCAGTTGGTGTTGCTTCAACGACTTATGTTAGTGCAGCCCACGCAGGAAAAGCTCCCGATGTCTACAGAGACAGCAGTGATAACGCAGGTGTGCTTTACGCAAGCGGAGCCGTCTTAGCTCTCAACCAATATCTGAATCAGAGTTACATAAACAGTTTCAGCAAGGGAACAGTTACAGCTTGGAGTTCTAACGGCTCATTATATGGAATACCGGTTAACACAAACGGTGTTGGTCTTTATTACAACAGTAAATTTGTCAACAAAGCACCAAAAACGGTTTACCAGATGATCAGGGATGCAGAGAATGTTACCCATAACACAACACTTAATCCGTCAGGTTCTCCAACAAGTGTCTGGGGACTTGCATACGGATTGGGTACAAATTACGGATACAGATCAGCAGCATGGTTCCCTGCCTTTGGCGGAACACTATTCAACAAAAATCAACTACCAGTTCTTAACTCAACAGCCGATATAAATGCCATTTCTTTCCTTTACAATCTTACATACAACTACAAAGTGGGTCCATCCGGCCTCACAAGTATGGCACAGCAAATATCCTTATTTGAACATAATCAAAGCGCATTCATGATCGATGGTCCATGGGATCAGAGCACATATACAAGTTATCTGGGCTCAAACCTTGGTGTAACTGCATTGCCATTCAATAATGCAACTGGATTTTGGCCAACGCCTCTGTGGGGATCTATTGGATATTTCATATCATCGCCACAGGCTAGCGGAATAACCCCATCACAGGTATGGGCATCGTTGAAGTTCATTCAAATGGAAACAAACACGACTGCTCAGATTCATCTATTCGATAAGGCTGGAGACTTTCCATCTTCCACAAGTGCTGGTAACTACATATCAATTCACTCAAACAACGATCCTCTGATAAAAGGATGGCTTGACCAGGAAAACCACACAATGCCACAGCCTGGATTTGTCAATATGAACTTTTACTGGCCAAACTTCCATACCTACGTTGGCAATCTTTATGACAACGGAACAAACAATGTTTCTCAGGTTATGAACGATTTCCAGAAAGCAGTGTTAAACGAAATCAACCAGGTATCAGCGAAACCTGCATCCATAAACGTGGGCCTGTATGAAATACTGGCAATCGTAGCCATAGTAGTCATTGTTGCCGGTGTAGCCAGTTATGTATATATTTCAAGAAAGAAAAAATAATTTAATTCTTTTTTTTTATTTTTGAAGTGAGTATTATGGTAGAATCGATAGATTATAAGGTGAGAAAAAAGAAGTTGGAGTGGAAAGGTATTATTTACGTTTTACCCGCAATTATAGTGCTTGTTTTTTTGGATTTTTACCCCATCTTTGAAAGCGTGTATTACTCTTTGACGGACTTTAATTCCATAAATTTTTTCCATTACGGGTTTGTAGGTCTGGCTAATTTTATCTATATCTTCAATAGCTCAGATCTGTGGATAGTGATTGGAAATACACTTGTCTGGAGCATTGGAAGCACAGTGGTTATGGTTCCTGCAGGTTTTGCGCTGGCTTTAATCATGAATCAGAAGAAAATGAGAGGGAAGACAATTTATAGGACTATGTACCTTTTCCCGTGGGCTTTTCCAGCGTTCATTACCATTCTCGTCTGGTCAAACATGCTTGCATATTCTGGTGGAGTGGCAAATGAATTCCTCAATATACTTGGATTCAAGTCACTGAACTGGCTAACCTCACCAAAATATGCTATGATTTCTTTGATTTTAGTAAATTTCTGGTTGTCGTTTCCATATTATACCTTTGTGTATACATCGGCAGTCCAGAGCATCCCACAGGAGTTGTATGAAGCAGCTGAGATCAATGGGTACGGAACCCTAAGAACGCTAACGAGTGTTACATTACCGTTGCTGAGGAGACAGATAGCATTTATCACGATATTTGGTTTCATATTCACATGGAATAATTTCTATGTTCCTTTCCTGCTCACTGGGGGCGGACCTGGAATATCAACAGAAATACTTATTACATACTCATATCTACAAGCGTTCTCTTACTCCAACTTCTCACTTGGCGCTGCATATGCTGTAATATCAATTTTGATTCTGTTGGTCTTTGTCGTTGTGGCCAATCACTATACAAAAATGATGACCATATTGGATTGAGGTGAAAGATGGAGAATAGATTATTTAGTAAAAATGAAAATAGGATGAAAGATGTACACAGGCTCAACAACTACTACAAAAGGATAAAAATAGTGAAACGAATAGTTTCCCACGTCATACTGATCCTGTTTGCAATATTTGCCGTATTTCCAATATATTATGTGTTTATAACTTCGTTAAACAGCATAGGATCACTGGCACAGGCGAGCCTAAGCGACTTGGTTCCAAGTGGTAACAGTTCTTTTTCTAATTATACCAGCATACTTTTCCATCATCCCTTCGGGCTATGGCTTAAAAATACGCTGATACTTACAGGAGTTTCAACAGTCATCGGAGTGTTCCTGTCCATAACTTCAGGACTGGCACTTTCCAGATTCAATATACCATTGAAACATACACTTCTATATATGCTCTTAATCCTAACTCTGTTTCCTTTTACGATGATGGTTATACCTTATTATTTTATGTTCTCTCAGTTGAGTCTGCTTGACTCCTATATTGGATTGATAATACCATACTCCGCTGGGGCTTTGATATATTCATCCTATCTGATTAAGAACTATGTGGATAACTTGCCAAGGGATTATGAAGAAGCAGCCCAAATAGACGGATTGAGCAGGAGAGCTGCACTCTTCAGGATACTGGTGCCAATGTCAAAACCTGTGATTATATTCGCGATGCTTATTGCGTTTATGGGTCCCTATACTGATTATGCACTGGCGGGTCAGTTCATAACATCAAAGAATCTTTACACAATGGCCATTGGTTTGTATTTTGTATCGCAGGGAAATATCACAGTGAACTACGGAGCATACTCTGCTTTTTCTGTCCTGATGGGAATCCCCATATTCGTAATCTTCTTTATTTTTCAGAGATACCTCGTTTCTGGATTCAGCCTGTCTACATATAAATAATTTTTATCTAACATTTTTTAAAAATATTTATTTTACTACTTAAAATAGTTAGATTTACGAAAAACTGATATAAGTTAAAATCTATCACTATAAGATACTGGATGGAGAAACTTGTTTTACAGAATATAGTTAGAGTATTCAAAAAAAATTTCGGTGTTCTTGGTGTTAGTCTTGAAGTGAAAGAAGGAGAGTTCTTTGTTATACTTGGCCCGAGCGGATGTGGGAAAACGACCACGTTGAGAATGATTGCGGGATTGGAAACCGTTGATGAAGGAAAGATCTTCCTGGATGAGCGGGAGATTACTAATTTCCCTCCGAAATTGAGAAATATATCAATGGTTTTCCAAAATTACGCGCTTTACCCATTTATGACAGTACGGGACAACATACAATTTCCCCTAAAAATATCCAAGATGACAAAAAGTGAGATGGAAGATAAGAGCCAACAGATTTCAAAAACACTCGGAATTTCCGAATTGCTCGACAGAAAACCCGGAGAAATTTCCGGAGGGCAAAAGCAAAGGGTTGCACTTGCAAGAGCCTTAGTTAGAGAACCGAGCCTCTTTCTGATGGATGAACCGTTGAGCAACTTAGATGCGAAACTCAGGGGCCAGATGCGAGTTGAGCTTAAAAGGCTGCAAAAGGAATTCAACACGACGACCGTTTACGTCACACACGATCAGATAGAAGCTATCACACTTGCAGACAGGGCTTGTCTAATGAATGGCGGAAAGATTGTTCAGATGGGGAATCCAAGTGATCTCTATACACTACCTGTAAATACGTTTTCTGCAACCTTCCTTGGTGACCCGGCAATGAATATGCTTCCCGGGGAGATTTCAGTCATGGATGGAAAGACTTGCCTGAAAATTGAAGAATGCTCGGTGGAGATTACCGATATTCATACTGAGAGGAGCACACCGAGAGATGTCAAAGTGGGTATAAGGCCAGAGGATGTGCAACTGGGCGAAGATGGCATCCCTGTAGAGCTTAGTCTTGTACAAAATCTTGGTAAGAGTGTGTATGAATATTTCAAGACAAAGAATGGGGATACAATTGTCAGGCAGGATGTGGCTAGCTCAAAATTGGTACTGGGGGATAAGTCCACCGTTTCAATTGATCCAAAATTCGTTTATTTGTTTGATACAAACTCAGGTGAACTGGTGTATAAGCATGGAAGGAAAGAATACCAAGAAGAGTTGATTTGAAAAACTTCTTGTTTATCTACTGCTCAGTTTGACCCCAGTATAACTTCAAAAATTATACAATAATAAGCCGGAATTCTTCAGGTGCAATAATATTTTCCCTGATGTTCTCTGATTTAGAGTTCGTCAGCTCTTCTTTGAACCTTTTGATTCTAATATTTGCATTTCCCAGATTCAGATTAAATTCCAACTTTTGATTTTCATTATACTTCAGAATTTCAATTATTCCACTTCTCCTTCTTCTGAATTTCATTATACCATTGTATGAAGCCGAGTTGTTTCTCCTGAAACTGATCACACTCTTGAATATCTTATGAAAATCTGAGTCCACCTTATCCCATTCCATCGTTCTTCTGCAATCTGGATCAGGTCCGCCTTCCATCCCCAATTCATCCCCATAGTATATGCTCGGCATTCCGTTCATAATCATCAATAGCGAATAAGCACAGAGGGAAAGGCTTTTACTTTCAAGAACGGTGCCGATCCTTGGCGTATCATGAGAACCAACAATATTCATCATTCTATTGAATACATCTTCACCCAGTATGAACCGCATTTTCAGTAGCTCACTATTCAACTTATTTGGTCCTATTTTTTTCCGAAGCAGTGATATGATCAAATCCCTCAAATGATAATTTATCGATGATGTGTAGGAACCTAACCTAAAGAAAATATCCGATACACACCATACTTCCGCTATGTGCCCTATTTCCGGGAACTTATTCCGAAACTTGAGAAGAGTTTCCCTAATGCTTTGAAGATTTATTGAATCTGCCACATCATATCTCAAATAGGAAACATTGATACGTTCAGAATAAAATTCCATGACCTTTAACATAAAGTTTCTAACTTCTTCATTTCTGTGGTTCAGTTTTGGCATACCCCCATAGTCCTTAAAAGACTCGTATAATGCCTTCTTTTTACCATTTTCTACGGGCCACCGTATCCGCATTCCCTCATCGCATTCTGAAATGAACTTATACCAGCTCTTGTTACCAGGTAATTTCTTATTTAACTCTTCTTTAAATTTTGGGAAATATATAGAGGTATGATTGAAAACCATATCCAGAATCATGGATATTTTGCACTTTTTAAGTGAATCTGATAATTCAATTAGCTGCTCAAGTGTTCCAAACCTTTCATCTAACTTAAAGTAATCATCTGTATCATATCTGTGGTTGCTTTTTGATTTACAGATTGGTGTCAGATATAGGTGATCAATTCCTAGTTCTTTCAGATAGGAAACCTTCTCCATAATGCCATTTATGTTTCCTCCGTAAAAGGAATCTCTTTCTGGAAGTTTTTCCCATTCTTGTAGGTCAGCATCACGATTTCCAATCCTGTTAAACCTATCTGGAAATGTTTGATAAATGACCTCGGGAAATCTCTTTGCTTCCCTGTAATCAGGTATTGAAAATGGACCAAATATTCGATTGTTTTCATCACAAAATGTGTAATCGCTGTCACTTTTGCTGAGAAATTCAAAAATATTATAATTTTTAGAAGTGTAACTGAACTCACTGCGCTTCTTTCTATTCCCCCTTTGCGAGATACTGACTTTTTTGACTTCAGGAGGAGTTATACATCTTATAATTCTAAACCCCCCGGTTCTGGAAAAAAATTGAGATGAGTTGGGATCGTGAAAGAAAGTCTCTTGTTTCAGATATAACTTAATGGGTTTTCTGATGGATTCTCTTCTTTCATTCATTTTGAAATACTGATTTATACAATAGAAATACTCGTAGGAGCCGGGTGGTAAACTGATGGTGCCGGCCCACCATTTATTATTGGATGTTTTTTCTAATTCAATGCTTCCGTCGCCGTAGCAGTTGAAATTTCCTGAAATATAGCAGGACTCGTCACCTTCTTCGTAAGGTATTGAAAATGAGACTGTTTTCAAGAATTCGATATCACTCATTGTCAGCTTTTTTAGGGGTTCATTTAACGTGAACCTTCAGTTCGTCAGGATGAACTGTAGCTTTTCCGGATTCAGCTATTACCTCATACTCTTTGCCATTTAGGAAAACATTGAAATTTCCATTTCCGACAACAATTATTTCCCCCTTGTAGATTAGGACTGAATTGTTTTTCACAAATATTGGATATTTATTCTCCGTTTTGAAATAACAATTGCCATCTATGAATTTTTCCCTTTCAAAGTCATACCATTTTCCCTCTGGAAGGTAGACATTTCTGCTCAACAGATTCTCATAGATCTGTGGTGCATAGATTATGTTATCCCCAAGGTAATATTGGTCCTCAACGAAAAAGGTTTCATTGTCATTGAAATTGTAAAATGACACAGGTGCCACTGTTGCTGAACCATTTTTGTGTGAAAAATAGATCACGTTATAAATCTGGTCAATGAAATCATATCTTAAATGCACACTTGTCTCAATATCACTCTTTGCTTTATTTGAAAGTAAGAATACTTCCTGATCGTTTCCGTCCATTGACTTGTGGTTCCTGTAAAGTGGAAATAGCAACGCCATTCTGTAATAAGCAGCTATAAGATCTGGTGAACTGCTTCCAAAGAAACCACCTAAATCGCATCCAACAACTGCAACCCCAGATATTGCTAGATTTGTTACGATTGATATTTGAAGCTTGACATCATCCCATGTGGATAAGTTGTCTCCAGTCCATATTGATGCATATTTCTGTATGCCAGAATATCCAGATCTGCTGAGAATGAATGGCTCTATTCCCATTTCCTCAATTGCTTCAAACGTTGCCTTTGACTGGAAGTAGGGATACGCATTTCTTACTTTCCTGTGGATTACCTTGCTTCCATTGTCCAGTTTATGAAGAGATTCCGGATCGAACATATGATCTTCTGTTAGAATTGTTGGTTCGTTCATGTCCAGCCATATTCCATCAACTTTTTGCTTCATCCAAGATTTTACCTCTCCCTTCCAGAAATTCTGACCATTTTTATTAATAAAATCAGGGAATACGGATTTTCCGGGCCACATTTTGTCCGTATAAATATCCCTATTGCTGTCTTCCACATATGTTCCCAGTCCTCTCCTGAAAACCTCATAATTCTGTTCGGCTTTTATGGATGGGTCCACTATGGGAATTACCTTAACTCCGAGATCATGAATTCTGTTTATAAAGTCAGTTCCGTCCCCAAATCTTTCATTGTTCCATGTGAATAGCTTGTAATCTTCCATGTAGTGAATGTCCAGATAGATGGATTCAACCGGAAGAAACTCCTTATATCTCTTAACAACTTCCTCAGCTACATCCGCCGGGTAATACGTGTATCTTGAAATGGAATGGCCAATACTCCATTTTGGTGGAAGGAACGTCTTTCCTGTCAATGTTGAATATTTCTGGAGTGTCTCAAGTGGAGAATTTCCAGTGAAGATATAGAATTCCACAGAATTCGAATCTATGGAGATTTTTGTTTTGTTATATACTTCAACACCAAAATCAAATACGATTTCCCCTGGATAGTTTATGAATATTCCTTTAGTTGTCCCATCTATAACCTGAAAATAGAAGGGGATTGAAATGTATAGAGGATCATTGTTTCTGCCATATCCTCCCGGGTCACGATTCTTTGAGATTAGTCTTTTCCTTTTCCTATCCATTCCGAATGCCCTTTCCCCAAGTCCCAGGATGTGTGCATTAAGTGGGAGTGGAAACATTATTACAAGTTCATCGGAATTCTCTTTAATTTCTATTTGATTTTTCTTTAGATCTGGCTCTGAAGGAGATAGTGATTGATCATCAAAGGCCACAATTGGCTCGTGCCGATTTATGTTATACTTTACATAATCGCTGTTTGACCAGCATTTTATATCCATTAATGGTTAAGTTATAACGGGGATATAGCATTTTTCTAAAATGTAATAAGAAATGTTTTCCAATGAGTATTTATTGTAAGTTTTAGAAATCTTATTATAAATATATTTATAATGAATTATTATCACAAAGACAACTCAGAGTAGTGGAATTTTAACACTTTTAACAGGATTACGTGAAATTGACCGGGAAATTAACTGAGTTTTACTTTAAGAAAGTATGAGTATAGAGTTTTAACTGAGATGGAGTCAATGATTAGCTCAATACCTCTATTCTCTCCATGGCAATGTCTTCATCTCTTGCGGTTTTTCCTCCAACAGAATAGATATTCTTGCCCCGAGAAATATACAGGGTGTGTTTCAGCCCATTTACAATTTCAACCTTATTGACTGTGCCGTTTATTGTAATCTCCTTTCCATTTTTCCATCCCTTGAGCCTGCATTTTACCTCATGCTCAGTTGGGTTGTAAGTAATATTCATTATGTCACAAAGGAGCCACATGGTTCTAAATCTGTGCTTGGAAAGATTTATTGGAAAAGAGTAAATATTTGAAGGATCCCATATAGTGTGGTAGAAAAAATAACCAGTTATATGTATTATTTCATCTTCATCATTTAAAATTGCATAATCATTCCTGTTTATGGTCCTACCTATCCTTATTATTGTCATTGATCTGTCTGTTATGAGGACTTCAGATGTCATCCCTTTTCTTACTTTTATAATTGCGCCTTTAAATTCGTCAAGCAGTTTCTTATCTGCCTCAGGGAATAGCACGATAGCAACAGATACACCCCTTCCAATTGCTTTCAGTAAGCTATCCCTTAACTTTAGGAGCCTGCTCTTGGAACAGGATATTATTATCTCATCCTCTGAGGCATCAATTCTCTGCCTCATTTCGTCTATGATAACTCTTTCTGACTCCATGAGCCAGAGATAAGGCTTGGCTTTGTAATATTCTGACTTATTTTTCTCGACTATCTTTTTAATTTTCCCAATTCCACTACTGAGCTCTTTCACTCTCATCCCAAGTGAGGCTTCAATGTCCCTTGCTCTGTATACCTTTTTCTTACCGGGGCTTTCGTCTACCATTCCTCTTTCCTTAAGTTTCCCCAAAATATCATAAACTCTCGGCTGAGGTATTCCAGAAATGGAAACAATTTCTCCCGGATTCAGCGAGTCGTTAAGAAGAAGTGCCTCCATAACTCTTGCTTCATAGTCAGTTAGACCAAAGTTCTTAAGTTCGTCAAAAAGGTCAGAACTCATTAGAATATCCTAGTATGATGCGTTATTCCATATTTAATGTTTCATCGAATATATGGAGTGCCCTTCTATGAAACGTCAGCTTTTTTGCTTAAGACATTGGGTTGCATCTAAAACTTGAACTATTTTTGTAATGATATTGCACTGTTTATTTCATTGGTGGGAAGGTGGTGTCAAAGTTGCCAAAAGTATTAACAATGTTTAAATTTTATGATTTGGTTATAAATTTATGGAAAGAATAGTTGGTGGAATTATCAGGGAAAAGAATTTCGTAACGACAGGGGTTGATGTTAGCTGGGCTTGGGAAAGCCAAAGCAATGGAACAGTTAAATGGACATTTAAGAACCTCGGTTCCACTGATATTTCATTTCTATTGTTTAGGAATGGCTATTATTTTGGAAATGCGTTTTGGCCAGTCTATTTAAATAACCCTCAATTCAATGAATCATTTGCTTCTTCGCTTACACCGCTGATAAACAATGGAAGCTCTAACAACTCAGCCCCACTAGGCATAGCAAACTTCCCAAACGGAAAGAAAATTGTGTGTTTTGTTTTTACTCTGGCACCAAAACAGGTGTGGTCAATGCTGGAAGGCGGATTTTCCACATCTATGGAACCAAGCGGACATTCAGCATTAACTGTTGATGTTACCGGAACAAGCAGGTTCTGCATTACATACGATGAAACTCAGGTGGTCGACTGGGATAATCAAACAGGAACGGGATACAAAGGTTATTCTCCAAATCCCAGTTCATTTACATCTGTGCTGGTCAATTGCAAAGGCACTTATGTTCAATTGTTTAAGGATATAATAGTAGATGGACAATGCTGAAATAAAATTTAGAGTGTGGTTATTTTTTAAGAGTATATCATAGCTGCTTGTATTTTTAACCTTATTCATGGTAATAGGATTCAACCATTTAACCAGAAATATATCTTAGATTGAAACGGCAGATTATTGCAAATCCTCAATTCTTAAAGTCACAAATTTTGGGAAGAATATGAATTGGATATTATGTTAAAGTGAGACCGCTGAGACTACCTCAATGTTACCTAGGAGATCCTACCGTCGGTATGAACGCGTGGATTTATGCTTGTTATATACAGCTTTCAAGATCCCGCCATACTCTCTCCTTAACGTGATCTGACACTGAGGAGAGTTTTTCGCAAACAGGACACGGCCACCTGACATCTTTTCGTGGGAAAGATAGACGTCCACCCTCCTTTCAGAATCGGATACTGAAACACTGGAGACAAACCATGGTTTCCCGACCCTGTATGTATGTTCGCAGAGTTCCCGGTTATCCACACCGTACTCATGGAGGCAGTAATATTTATTCTTACCATAATATAACCGGAAGAACCTTATTATATTCCGTATGCGCTACCGACCTGTGACTCACGATAAAGTAGAGGTTGAGGGAGGTTTCATCAACTACGAGGACATTGGAAAAGGGACACCAGTTGTTCTTATACATGCAGGTTACGTAGACAGCAGGATGTGGGATAACCAGATTGGTGCACTGAAAGAAAAATACAGGGTTATTCGGTATGATGTCCGTGGGTATGGCAAATCAACAAGATCTGAGCAGGCATACTGCGACGCAGAAGACCTCAAGAAGTTGCTGGATCACCTTGAAATCAGGAAGGCAGTAATTCTCGGAGTATCCAATGGAGGCAGAATTGCTTTCGATTTTGCTGTCTCTTACCCGCAAATGGTAATGGCCCTCATTCCCGTTGATTCAGGCCTGAAAGGTTACAAGATTTCAGGTCCTGAAGAAGAAAAACTCTGGGAACATATCACAATCGATGAGGAAAAATATCTAAGCTTGAGAAAAGAAGGGAAATTCAGGGAAGCTGCTGCCATAGATGTGGATTTCTGGAGCAATGCCGCTACAGGAAAGCTGAGAGACTACATACTTGAAATAGCGGAAGAAAACGTATTCTCCGATGAGACGGATCCTGACAGGCTCCAAGTTTCTCCGTCGCCTCCAGCCTTTGAGCGCCTGTCTTCGTTGAAGGTACCTGTTCTTTTCATTGTAGGGAGCCTAGATACGCCACCTCTAGTTGAAATGGATAGAAGAATCCATGTAATGATTCCTAGTTCCAAATTTGTCGTCATCGAAGGTGCCGATCATTTGCCTAGTCTGACAAGACCGGAAGAATTCCGGAAAACTCTGCTGGGCTTTCTGGAAACCCTTTAGAAAATCAGTTTCTAAAACAGAGAGAATACCTAAGCCTAATTTTTTGACACTTGTGATTCTAGATTGTCCCCGTTTTTAGGACTTATTTATATGTATAAGTGGGACCGCTGAGATTTGAACTCAAGTCACCAACACCCCAAGCTGGTAGGATACCAAGCTACCCCACGGTCCCTTAAAATGCCTAAGAGAAAGGCATAATTTCGTCTATAAGTTCAATGTGAGATAGGATCATTCTTCTGCAGCAGTATCTTTCCAACCCGAGACCGTCCATTATCTTTGATACTTCATCTGCAGTTGGTTCCCTGTTCCTGTCCTTAATTAATTTAACTTCCGCTTCAAATCGCCTGAAATCGGATGCAATTACCTTTCCGCAACTAAAACATCTTACAGGTATAATCAAGATATCACCTGTAGGATTTCTGTCTTTTCGCCCTGGCTCCTTTACCCATGGGCTTCTTTGGAAGTTTTCTTCTTATGTCGTTAACCATGATTGTCCTGTCATATTGACGATATAACTCTTCCACTGTGTCATCGTTCATTAATTTAACGATGCCCTTAGCCATTGCAGTCCTGGATGCGTCGATTTGACCGGTGAGACCGCCACCTGTTACGGTAATTTCAACATCCAGTGAATTTGCTCTTTCACCGATTAGAGTGATGGGCTCCATCAGTTTCTCTCTTAACATTGCCACTGGATAAAGCTCAATTGGAGTTCCATTTATTCTGAACTTCCCTGTTCCCTTTTTGGTATATGCCCTCGCAGTGGCAGTTTTCCTCTTTCCGGTTGTTATTATTATATTTTCAGCCAATTCAGTTTACCTCCTTTCCCATTATTTTGGCGATGTCTCTCAGGGTTACGTAACCACTTACTCTGTGATTTTCTGCCTTTTCAACCTTTTCGAATTCCTTTTCCTTGAGTTCTGACGGTAATCCGTTGAATACAGTGCACCTTTTTAAAGCCTCTTTCCCCTTTGCCTTGTCCTTTGGTAACATGTCCCCTATGCTCCTTTTCAAAATTGCCTTTGGTAACCTTGGATAGTACGGTCCTTTCCTCACACTTCCGATATCCCTTCTCGATCTGAACCTCTTGAGCACAGACTCCTTGGAACCTGTTACAACAACTCCTGACGCATTAACTATTGTCACGGATTCCCCACTAAGCAATTGCTTGGCCACGACAGTTGAAAGCCGACCATAAATCATATTGCTTCCATCAATA
>JAJZXP010000104.1 GCA_021806345.1 Thermoplasmata archaeon
CATTTGTGAGTTCAGACTGTTTTCCCATATGGCACAGATATCTGTTCTATACCATGTTTTTGATGGATAAATGAGCATTTTCCGGTATTTTTGGAATTTCAATTTTCATGGAGCCACCAAAGCATGTATAGTGCAAAAACACCGAACACGACTTTGCAGCTCCTTGAAAATCAGATGAAAATTTCCAGAGAATTAGAAATGCGTAAATTGTTCGAATTATGCTTTGAGTATGGATAAAATGGCAAGTGGTTCTTGTTGTCTATGGCTAAATTTCCAAAGCATAACAACATAAAAAGATAAAAAAATGAATGTGGAATAGGGCTGCTAGTACCACTGTAGGAACCCCTCGACAACTCACAGAATCAGTATAATGCCAGTTCTGCATTAAACTGTTAAGAAGGGTCTTCTAATTGTTGTTTCTTACCATTTGAATTTGATATCGTGTGATGGTGAAATTAACAATTCGCTCCTACCTCTGAATAATTCCCAGAACTGGTAATATTCGTGTTTTCTGCAAAGCTTTAGGCGTTATACATGTACTGGAAATTTGTTCTTGAAATATTACTACTCGACGAGGCTATCTATACGTCTGGCTATTTCTTCTCCAATTTTCTCTCTATTCAGCTCTTCTAGGGAGGTTTCAAGATAGAGATGTCCGTCTTTGATTTCCTTCGGACTTACAAAAAGTAATGGATCCAGAGAAGCTACCACTCGCACCATATATGAAATAAGGTTCGGGGTCATGGTTTTGTTATTCTCAGATTTCATGTTATTAATGAATATACTCAAAAAATCAGTCTTTCTTGATGATATTATGACGAAATTTTCTGAGAAGTTCATATCTCTATCATTTGTATCTTCTATCGATATCAAATCACCGCCTTAGAACTCCAGTCAAATACAGCGTTAGATCCTTGCTCTATCATGCTCTTTCCTGTTTCTTTTCCAATTTCCCCCGCCCATGACAAGGACACACCAGACCTCGCATGAGCGAATTCAGCGAATGCTTTTCCGAGCCTGGAAGTGAGTGCGTTAAGTCCAGCAATATTCGATGTTTCCATTACCCCAGAAATCATTGCCTCTTTAGCTGGATGCTTATCCTGTTCGTTTCTGTTCTTTACAGCAGAATAAACAGATGACGCCGCGGTTTTCAGATAGTAATGGTTGTTAATAAATGCAGTAACAATACATGCAACATGAGTCAAAACGCAGGTAACACCAAGGGCTGCTCCAATTATTGCTCCCCTGGTGAGACCCTTTACTAGCTCCTTCTTAAATTCTTCCGGCCTTTCCGATTTGAATTCTACATCAGTATCTGGGTGATAATAACTAAATCCACATTTACCCTTATGTGATCGGCACCAAGAACCGCACTCTTGATCTACGCTCCTTTTGTAACAGAGCGGTCTACCGCAATGGCAACAGGAAGTCATTTCAATATAAATTGAATGTTATATAAGAGCTTTTCGGATAGCATTCGGAAGGGTAAGTGCAGCGACCTCTAAACTACACATACAAACGTATTTTATAAATTGTGGTCTTTATTAAAAAAAGAGCAAAATTTATAGCATTTAGTCGTTCTATCCTTTTAGCATGACTCATGTAGATTGTTTTGGCAAAGTTACAAAGAGCGACCTTATCAAACTCGTAGATGACGCTGCAGATTTGATTAGGACATCTGTGGATTACAAATACATATTGGTTCTTCTATTTATTAAAAGATTAAGCGACAGGTGGAAAGAAGAGGTAGAAGACGCAAAAGATGAAATAATGAGAGAAACTGGAATTGATGAAGCAAAGGCACTTGAACGTGCTGTAATGGAAGAATACCACACTTATATCGTTCCTGAAAATGTTCTTTGGGACAACATTAAGAAAGATGGAAATTTAACTGAAAATCTGTCAAAGGCCATTACGGAACTCGCAAAGGAAAACAAAGAACTGGATGGAGTAGTAAACAGAATTGATTTTGTAGACTTCACAAAGAGCATGGAGAATAGGATACTCCTTGAGCAGTTATTCGGCCTTTTCGACAAATATACCTTTTCGAACAGGTGTATTGAGGGCGATGCTCTGGGCGATGCCTATGAACACATCCTAATGAGATTCGCTCCTGAAAAGGCCAAGGAAGGAGAAGTTTACACGCCAAGAGAAGTAGTCAGGCTTATGGTTGAAATACTGAACCCGCAGCCAGGAATGAGTGTATACGATCCTGCATGTGGTTCGGGCGGAATGCTCATTGAGGTATTCGAACACGTAAAACGGAAGTTCGGCGAGGAGGGTGCAAATCGTGTTGGCCTCTATGGTGAGGAGAGAAGCCCAACAACGTATGCTCTCGCTAAAATGAATACAATTCTTCATGGGATCTCTGATTCTCATCTTGATGTCGGTGACAGCCTTCTCTACCCTAAATTTAAAACAGCTTCTGGATTGAGGCTTTTCGATCTTGTTCTAGCCAATCCACCGTGGGCTCAAAAAGGCTATGGAGAGAATACCCTTAAGCAAGCGGAATTCAAGGATAGATACTCCTATGGTTTCGTTCCATCAAGATACGGAGACTGGGCTTGGATGCAACATATGCTGTATACTTCGAAGTCAAAGGTAGCGGTTATAATGGACCAAGGGGCATTATTTAGGGGTAATTCTGAGAAGATTGTAAGGAAAAAAATAGTTGATGAAGGATTTCTAGAAGCAGTTATCCTACTTCCTGAGAAGATATTCTATAACGCACCGGCTTCTGGAGTCATTCTGGTGTTTGACAAGACCAAAGGTTCGAACAACGAGAATCGTGTTTTGTTCATCGATGCTTCCAACGAATGCCAAAAACATCCTGATATGAAAAGATTAAACATCATTACCCATGACAATATAAATCACATAATTTCTACTTACACGAATTTTGAATCTACTGATGGATTTTCTAAAGTAGTTAATGCAGATGAAATAAAATCGCAGGATTACAATTTGAACGTTAGCACATATGTACATCCTGTTGACAACGAGGACTCGGTTGACATTTCTGACACCATTGAGAGCCTGAACCAAATAAATATTGGTATCAGAGAGGTTGAGCAGAAACTTGACACCTATCTCAAGGAGCTTGGTTACATTGACTAGACTCGAATACAAGATGACTGAGATCGGAGAGATGCCTGAGGAGTGGAGGACTTCTGAATTAAGAAAGATCTTTAAGATTATAACTGGAACAACGCCTTCAACAAAAATAAAGAAGTATTGGACAGGAGGTACTCTTGAGTGGCTTACACCCAAAGATCTCAGTCAAATGAATGATAATCTTATCATATCTCCAAGTGAAAGAAAAGTAACTACTGAGGCACTAAATGAATCTAATTTAAACCTCCTTCCAGAAGGGTCGATATTGATTTCAACAAGGGCGCCAGTGGGTTACGTTGGAATAAATAGAGCCCCAATTACATTTAACCAAGGTTGTAAGGGCTTGGTACCACTAGTGAGCGAGGACTATTCTTCTTTTTTTTACGCTTATTATTTAAAGTACAAAAGAGAATTTTTGAACTCGGTCAGCAGTGGAAGCACCTTCAAAGAGTTATCTAAGGAGAGATTGGAAAGGTTGGTTATTCCTATACCTCCAAGGCTTGAGCAACAAAAAATAGCTGAAATTTTATCCACTGCAGACGAAACTATTCGAAAGGTAAATGAGGAAATCACCCCGACTGAAAAACTCAAGAAAGGGCTTATGCAAACTCTTCTTACAAAAGGCATTGGGCATACGAAGTTCAAGATAACTGAGATTGGGGAGATACCAGAAGATTGGAAAATCGCAAATATTAGGGAGACAACCTTACTCAAAGGTAGAATAGGGTGGCAAGGACTTACTACTAAAGAATATCTAAAAATAGGGAAATATTATTTGGTTACTGGTACCGAATTTAAAGACGGCGCCATAGATTGGCGGCAGTGTAACTTTGTCTCTAAAGAGAGATACGAGCAAGATCCTAATATCCAACTCAAGATTAATGACATTTTAATTACAAAAGACGGAACCATTGGTAAGTTAGCTTTTGTAAATTCTATAACTTTGCCTGCTACCCTTAATAGTGGTGTTTTTGTTTTAAGGCCTTTTAATAATAGTTACCATCCAAAGTTCTTTTTTTTCATTCTTCAATCTCAATATTTTAAAAAATTCATTAATACCTTGAAAGTAGGTTCAACAATTTCTCATTTATATCAATATTCCTTTACCAATTTCACATTTCCAAACCCCCCTTTACTCGAGCAACATAAGATTGCTGAAATACTCACAACAGTTGACCACAAACTGGAACTTCTCAGAAACAAGAAGACGCACTTAGAAGAACTTAAGAAAGGCCTGATGGAGAATCTTCTAACTGGAAGGGTAAGGGTAAAGGTATGATGTTCAGTGAGGATTCGAGCGAGATCTGGATTTTAAGAAAACTTCAGGAGATGGGTTGGACTTACGTCTCACCGGACGAAATAGATAACGATAACAACGATTATTTCATCCGGGACATTCTACTGAGCAGTCTAAGAAATATTAATGCAGGAAATGAGATACTTATTGATAATGCGATTTCCAAACTAGAGGAGCTCACGCCATCAAAGGAGGGAAACGCTAAATTCCTTGACTACTTCAAGCATGGCATAGATGTAGTGGATGAAAACAGACATGTCCACACAATAAAACTTGTCGATGTCACAAATGTGAATAGAAACAGCCTCATAGTGACAAACCAGTTCATCGTCCATGGGAGAGCCAGCAAACGTCCGGATATATTGCTATTTGTAAACGGGATTCCCATTGTTATAGTGGAAAACAAGAACCCTTACAATATGGGTAATCTGGAAATGGCTTACAATCAGATAAAGGGATACGAAAAGAGCATTCCTGGATTATTCACTTTTCTTCAGATAGGTATGATAAACAATGGAGTAAAAGGAGAGATCTTTCCGCTGTTCTTCAACGAGAAGGATGACGATTTCAGGGCCAAGTGGAAGTCTACATATCCCTTGGGTATAGATTCGGAAAATGAGGTGGAGATTCTTCTGTACGGAGTATTTCACCCTGATAATTTTTTGAATATACTGAGTAACTTTGTTCACATCCGAAAGAAGGGCGATAGGAATGAAAAAATCATGGCCAGGTATATGCAGTTTAGAGCCACTGAAAAAATAATTAAGAGAATAATAGACGGTTTAAACGCACCACCTGGCAAAGCTGTCAAAACTGGTCTTATATGGCACTGGCAGGGCTCAGGAAAGACACTCATAATGGGGTATACGGCATACCAGATTAGGCAGAGGTCCCCAGAAAGCACCGTTTTGGTAGTAGTGGATAGGCGAGACCTAGATAATCAGGCTCTTGCAAGCTTCACTGGGGTTCAGGGACTGGAACTGACCGAAAGCATTGATAGCATTTCAAGGCTGGCGGAAATTATTGATTACAACGGGGGAAAAGGCAAACCCGGAATTTTCATAGTGACAGTTCAGAAGTTCAGCCCAGACAGTTTTAAATCCCTCGCAGGAGGGAGATCCCTAAGCAGGGAAGATATAGTGTGTCTGGTTGATGAAAGTCACAGAACTCAATATGGCCTCATGGCTGCGACTTTCAGAAATGCCTTTCCTAATGCATTTGTCTTTGGATTCACCGGAACTCCCATCAGAAAAAATACAGGTGGAATAATAAGAAATACATTTGCAGAGTTTTGTCCACCTGGTGAGATATACCTTGACAGATATTCCATGAAGGACGCACAGGATGACGGCTTCACTGTGCCGATTGCATATGAGTACAATGGTGCGGTTCCTGTTGTTAAGGACTTGATACTGAAGGAAGCATTAGAACAAGATGAAGAGACCGAGGGTCTTACAGATTCAGAAAAGGAGATACTGAACAGAAAGATTAGCGTAATAAAGGAGGCTTTCAAAACAGAAGCAAATATTGAAGCAATTGCTGAGGATGTTGCAAGGCATTTCAGAAATGAGGTTGAAGACAGCGGACTTAAAGCCATGCTAGTCGCAGTGGATAGAGAAGCCTGCGTTTTATATAAGCGGAAACTTGACTGCTTATTACCCCCAGAGTCCTCTGAAATCGTCATGACATTCGGCTACAATGAGGCTTCCAGCATCATTTCAGATTACAGAGAAGAGCTTGAAAAGAGAACAGGAAAGGAGGCTAAGAAAGCCTGCAAGGAATTCACTGAGCAGTTTGATTACTCGGAGAATCCAAAGATACTCATAGTAACCGATATGCTTCTCACTGGCTTTGATTCGCCGAAACTGTGGGTAATGTATCTTGCAAAGCCACTTTTTGAGGAAAGGCTTCTTCAGGCAATAGGGAGAACTGACAGGCCTTTCATGACCAAGGATTATGGTTACATCGTTGATTATGTTTATCTTCTGGATACGCTCAATAAGACTCTGAAGAAATATGAAGGACTCTCATCCGACCAGGGTGTCAAAGGCATTGTGATATCTAGAGAGGAAACTGAGAAGGAATTTTTAGAATTACTAAATCAGACATATGCGCTCTTTGGCAACTTTGACTTTTCTGATAGCAGCCACGAAAATCTAGACAGGTTGATTAAACTGCTGTCCGATTCAGAACTGTCAGAAAGATTTGAAAAGGATTTCAGGAAACTGACAGCAATCATGAATCTTCCACGAGCAAAAATCTACCTGATGGCACACAGAGAGAGGTACAAAACATTAGCAAAAGCCTACGGTGTTTATGTGAATAATCTTAGGCTTGGTAATATAAATGAGCAGAAAGTTGCTGAGGCCTATGAAAGAGTGAAGAAGATAATTAGTGAGGATTTCTTCCTGGATGTTGAGAATAAGGGCGGCTTCACTATAGACAGAAGTTATCTTGACAACCTTGGAAAAACCAAGGACTACGCTTCAGCATTAAGAGCTCTTAACCAATGGCATACGGAAATTTCAAACAGGAGATTCAGATATCCAGACCTACTTGAAAGAATTGTCAGTGCCTACCAGAAGCTCATGACGGCCAAGGAGGTTAACGAGGAAATTCTCAGAGAAATAAAGGCCATAAAAGAAAATGTTGATTCCATTGATGCTGCAAGAGCCAGAGACGGTGAAACAATGGCTGCATTTAAGGAAGCTATTAGCTCTGTTCTAAAGAATGTTGATAGTAGCACCTTAGATGATATGCTTTCGAATTTATCTTCAATGAAGGGCATAACTCTGATTCTTAAGAATCATAATTATATTGGAAAGTCCGACCGGAAGAGCATTAAAAAATCTATAAGGCATTCGGTTATCAAAGTGCTAAAACCAGATAACGTTCAGGAAGAGAATTCCATTGTGGAAGGTTTGTATCAGAAATTGAGGGATGCATTTGGTTTCTGATGTTGTTATCTTTGGAAATAAGGTGAAAATTGTTCGATGTAACAGGAGTAGGCCAGCCCAAATCATGGACACTCTTTATGTACCTCTGTCATTCTCCGACAACGAGCTCAGGCAATATTTAAGGAAGAGGCTACTGAGGATCCTTAAGGCTGAATACCATAAGCTTTCCAAGGAAAAAGGATTCTTTATTATTGGAGAGATTAGCTTTGAACTTGTCGATAGATTCAGGGACAAAACCATGCTGGCTGTTCTCAAAGGTTCAACAATTTTTGTCCGTGAAGATATTATTAAATTGAGCAGAGTTGACATAAGAGAAATAGTTGTACATGAGGTTGCACATCTGTTTTCAAAGGCACATGGTGAGAGATTTAAGATGGCAGTTCAATTTCTAGGAGGTAGTCAAAGGAGGCTACCAGTACAGTTGTAAAGCTTCCATACTCTAGTGAATATTTGAAATGTTTGTAGCCACGTTTGTTGGTAGAACATACTGCTCACCGTATGGAGGATAATCAATTTTATACCCTGATATGAAATCGGATATTCGGTAGGTAATTATTTTGTTTTCAGGGGTGTACCTAACCTGAAAGTATGTGAATCCTTCTTTGAGCAACCACATATATGATTCTATAGCAAGAGCAAAACCATCAAACTTTCTGAAGTAGTGTCTTCTATCACGAACTGCTATGCAGTAAGGTTTCTGCAATTTGCCAACAACATCACCATTTCTGTACAAATATTTCCCTCGTTTTTCAAGCATTTATACCACTGTCCCTTGAGAATTCAAGACATCTCCCGTTGAGAGTTACAAAACCATCGGAAATCCACTTATCTATCATTTCGCTGGCTTGCTTCACTGGCATATCGAACTCTGATGACATCCATCTTTCTATATTGTCTCTCTCCCTGGAGGCATTCTCTAAACTTGCGAAGACAGCACTCATTCTTTCATAAACCTCTAAATAGTCCAATTCTGGGCTTCTAACATCATTTGATTCTATATCGTCCAAATTGGGCCATTCGTTTACAGGTAAAATTTTAAGACCGCGCCTAAACCTTTGCTTTTGGTAATTTTTCTGTCTTGTGACTATCTGAGTCCTGCTGACTTTGGAGAATTGCTGGTCAAATACGTCTTCGTCCACAATCTTAGAGTGATACTTTTCGGAGAATATGTTAAATGCAGTGTAGAATTCATGGGCAAGAACTTCTTCGTTACCTTCCTTGCGTATACATCTGTTGAAAAATGCCCTCACAGGATTGGAGGCAACAGCCCAAATATCCATTGCTTCTGCGGTAGGTGTGCTGTATGTGAATTCCATTCCGTTTTCGTAAATCCTTTTGGCCCCCTCAATCATCCAGTTCAAAATGCCAGAAGCCTCCACTTTCAACTTTTCCAGTAGATTACGATCCAAATGCGGTGGCTTATGGAATACCACAACATCGAAACGGTTAAAGAATGCCTCATCATCGTCAGGGGCGGGTGGAAGTGAATTTGCCGAGAACAATAGCTTTGCCCTTAACTGTGCATCGAACGCTTGCTTATACTTGAATTCTATGCTTACAACGTCTCTTCCTACGATTGCCTTGAAGGTACTGATATCTGATAGTGAGTTAGAAGGCATGTCAGGCGAGATGTTTGCAAATTTCCCGTACAGCTTTGAGGCTGCAAATCGATTGTCTATTTGCGATAATTGATAAAGAGTCACTGCTGATACGTTAGTTAAACCAAGAACCTCCTTCAAGGCTAATAAGAATGTTGACTTACCGCTGTCCGTTGGTCCCAAAAGCAACAAACTTTTTTTAATGGGGTATCCGAGAATAAGGAGGTATCCCGCCCACTCCTGAAGCCTCAACAAGTCTTCCCGATTGGATACCTCAGACAAAAATTTGTCAAAGGTCGTGTGGTCAGCATTTTCAACGTATTTGACTGGAAGATGAAGCGTTACGAATATTTCTTGAGTGAAATCAATGACATTAAACTTCTCAGTATCGAGAAGCTTGTTGTCAAGGGCAACATACCTTTCCTGCCGTTCCTTAATGAAAGAATTGTCCATAAGTTTACTCAAG
>JAJZXP010000384.1 GCA_021806345.1 Thermoplasmata archaeon
TCCAAGTGCCATGAGTAACCTTCATGTAGAAATACTTATACTAATATATATCATAATGATCACTAATAGGTACTATTCTGATATAAATGAACATAAAGCACCTGCTAAGAAAACTGCGGCTAAATGGTAAAGAATTCATAACGGATCTAGATCTTAAAGAATATTGTTCACTTTTTGAACTTACTTACGCTGACACTGTAGCGTACCTGTTAAGGAAGAAGTACTTAATCAGGATTTTCAGGGGAATTTTCTATGTCAGGTCTGTTGAAGAAGTGATCCTTGGGAGGAGCAAATACAGTCACTTTCAGCTTGTTGCCCGAGGTCTTGAATTGAAGAAGATAGAAAATTGGTATTTCGGGCTTCACACCGCCCTGAAATTAAATAACATGACACATGAATACTTCGCAATCGAAGATGTTTTGAGCGATACTCTGTTTAGAGCAGCCCCAATATCAATAGCCGGTCATAAATTTAGGTTTACTAAGATTTCGAGCTCGCTGATGGATTTCGGGATACTCAAGGACAGAGGGATTAGGTTCTCAGACCCTGAAAAAACCATTCTGGATTTCATCTACATATGGAGGTACCGTGGGTTGCCTCATGCCAGAATTGTTGAGGACGTATCTGAATGGGCTGATACCCTAAATACATCCAGATTTAGAAGGTATTCCAGGAATTATCCACAAACCGTAGTGAACATAACTGAAGAGGTAATACATGTTAAACGCTGACCTGATAAACGAGCTATCTCAGAGAATTGGATCTGAGAAGCGAGAACTGATCGAGAAGGACCTAATCCTTCATCAATTACTTTTTCACCTGTCAAAGGATGAGTTCTTCTCTGATAATTTTGTGTTTAAAGGAGGAACTTGTCTTGTGAAGTGCTATATCGGGTATGAAAGATTTTCTGAAGATATTGACTTCACCTGGAAAGATCAGAGCGTCTTTTCATCAAAATCAGCAAAGCAGACCAGAAGTTTCATATCAAAAAATATGAACTCTTTATTGGAACTGTTTGAAGATATTTCTGAAAAGATTGGAATGGACTTCAAGACGAGAAAAAGTGATAAGAGATATGTTGAATTCGGAGGGAGCAATAGAATTTCCACAATCAAGATGTGGTATAATTCCGTTGTGACGGGTGAGGAGAGTTTCATAAAGATTCAGTTAAACTTCATTGAACAGTTTTTCTATAGTTTTAACAGATGCAAATTGAAAGGCCTCTTCACATCTGAAATTAGCGACATTAACTTCAAGTTGATGTTCAATGATGTGGAGGACTATACAAAGGAAATAGAATTCCAAGTATACGATATAAGAGAAATACTGTGCGAGAAGATGAGGGCAATACTGACCAGGCGCGGAACTAAGGCACGAGACTTTGTAGATGTTTACCTCATCTTTAAGAAATTTCAAATTAAACCCGAGGAAATCAGTGTTTGCCTTTGTGGAAAATTGGAACTCGCTACAAAACTTTATAGGAAATTTCAGGTAAATCTGAGTACAAAGACTCGGTTTCTTGAGAACGGTGAGCTATTTCAATGGGGGTCGGAAAAAGAGGTAATTTTGGAAAGCATAGATGAATCTGATTTTTACTCATTTGTTAAGCGTCTGGAAGAATATCTGAGTAAATTTCTGAAGATTGACAAGTGAATCTGCTCTGTTTAACGAGAAGGCAAAATTCTATCCGTTCATGTGCCTTGAGTAGCCTGCAGGAATTCTTTGCTATTCATTTCACAGGGAACATTATATCGACTTTTTCCGGTTTATTCATTTTAACACTTTCCGTGGCCATCTCAAATAAGTATGAGCTCAGTTATACGACATAAAGATTCATGGAACCCATTTTTCCCTCACTAGGGGAATTAGCGATATATTCAACCTGTCAATGGCATCTCCTCTTTGAAGACATTGGACTTTTCTGGTCGATGAATCATAAATGTGTTAATCAAATTATTTCATTCACCAATTAGTGAAATATATAAAAAGATAGTATTAATATAATGAAAGGATTTAGAACTATTGCTTAAAGAAGAAATAGTACTCAGAGAAATACTTTGTCAATTTATGTCGGGCCAAAAGAATCTTACTCAGGCCCATCTGTCCAGAGAGCTCGAAGTTTCACTTGGAATGGTGAATAAAACGTTATCAAAACTCAGACAGATTGGGGCAGCAAGAATAGGATTGAGAAGCTTTACAATTATTGATTATAATCGGATTCTTCTTTACTGGGCAACGATTAGAAATATCGAACGCGACGTTATTTATTCTACAAGAGTTAACCTTTCAGTACAGGAGATAGAAAGATCAGCTCCAGCTGGAGTAACCTTTACGGCCTACACTGGATCCAGACTTTCGTTTACAGAAGTGCCAGCAGATTACAGTGAAGTATGGCTCTACACTCCGGATGAAACACTGGAAGAACTCAGGAGACGATTCAGGAAGAATAATTTGCCAAGGAACCTGATAGTACTTAGATCAGATTATAAGCTGGCTGATAGTGTCAGAAAATTTTCCCGCAACAACAACTCGGTTACGATTCCACAACTGTATGTTGACCTGTGGAACATTCCAACATGGTATAGCAAGGAATTTTTCAGCATGGTCGACAGACGCATCAAGGAGGAAGTACTTGGAATTCTGGAACAGTGAAATAACAAACAAAAGCTGGGAGATGCTCATCGATTTTTCAAGGAAGTATGACTTTATTCTTATAGGGGGATGGGCTATTTACCTTTACTCGCAACTTCAAAAGTCAAGAGATATCGACATTATAGTTTCATACGAATCCTTTTCGGTTATTTCTAATGATTATCCGGTAAAGAAGAATATGTCCCTGAAGAAATACGAGATTAAGTTCAAGGACTTTGATGTGGACATTTACCTTCCACATTTCTCAATACTCTCGGTGCCACCTTCAGATATACTTGATTTATACTCAACGGTTGTAGCTAACATAAAAGTTCCAACAATAGAAACTCTACTAACACTTAAGTTAGGCGCATATTCCGATAGATTGAATAGTATCAAAGGGGACAAAGATTCTCTCGATATTGTCGGGTTGCTGTCAAAGGCGGATATTAATATGGAAGAACTCAAGAGCATCTTCAGAAAGTATAATTTGTATCATTTCTCCGATCATTTGAAAAACGCCATTCTCAGGTTTGATCATAGACTTTTGCCCTACCTTAATTTGAATGAGAATAGCTTTTCAAAGCTCAAAAAACGCTTGCTGGAACAAATAGATAATACAAATTTCATGACAGAATGAAAGTTTAGCCAGCTGTTGCTATAGTACTCTTATGGCCTTTGGGGAGAAAGTTAGGAAAAGTTACCACTCCTCATTTCTGATACACTTAAGGACTATGCCCCGAACAATAAATTGAAAATCAGTCCACCGCCTTTTATTATCCTCCGTCCCTTTGGTACCCAGCAAGGACATCGCATCTTCAAAAGCCTTGACATATTCTATTTTGTTTAGCGTTTTGCTAAGTTTCTGATCCGAAGAGCCTGTTTGTAATTTTCTTAGGACACTTATAACTTCACTTCCGTTGGACCCAAAGTGAGAAACTGGAAAAAGTCAACGATGTCTTGATCGCGACCTGCTTGTAATTTCAGGGCCCAAAGTGTTTCAACTCTTGCAATTGGTATTTTATTTTTTATTATACCAGTAAGTGCAGCTATTTTCCTGATTGATGGGCACTCTGCGACCAGGAGCTGGATAAATTTACCCGCTCTTCTTTATCTCTAACGGCATCATCTAAGATATCTACAATAACTTCGTTTTTACTCAGCCTGAAAACTTTGTCATCACAATTCTGTGGATTTGGCTGATAATTTTTTTCAATAGAGAACCCATGTTTCTGCATATTATTCAGTACAATTCTTCTGAATTGCTCAGGATAACTATATCGAAATCATTAGAATACCTTAGGTTACCGTATCCCATTGTGGCATATCCTCCGGTGACAACTTCACTCGGTTTCCAGGGTCAGTAATCTAGCAATTGTAAAGTCTTTTGTTCCCTAACTTTGGTCATTGCTCAATGAGTTCATTAGCTCCGGCAAATATTCTGCTATGATTATTGATCAGGATACGATCTAACAGTCCACTGATTAACAATATATCATCAATGCCACGATTGTTCATCAATCAACAACAGGAGAGAAGATGAGTTAAACTATAGATAACAATCTAGCGATCATTTCTCTGCACTCTTTGGGGCTTAGAGACCGGTACTGAAACTCATGGAGATCTTGTAATGTAAGTGATTTCAAAAGGTCCCTTAAATAATCTTTTGAAAAAATTTCATCGTGCAAATATTGAAGATTTAACGGACGATTCTTTATGTATCTATCATCAAGAAGCGCAATTATATCTCCATAATCCTTGGTGATCTTATCTATCAAGTATTGACGATCTCTGTATCTTCCATTTTCAAGCATATTCCTTCTATCCCACGCAGCTTTGACCTTCATTCCTAGGAGAATGGATCGATCCGGAACAATGACCGTAGCATTGCTATTCATAACCAGATTCACAGAGTTCTCTTGAGATATTTTAATAGTCATTATGTCATTTGTTCCTTGGAAACTTTGAACAGATTTCACAAAGTCTATTTCTATTTCCTCTTTCCCGACCTCTTTGTAGTATCGCATAATTCCATCTACGCCCCTGTATTTTTTGTAGCCTCTTTCGAAATATAGGTATTTCTTGAGCTCTGAGACCACTTTTGTGCTTGCCATGATGTCAATATCGCGTGATCCGTACCATGAATTATAAGCATCTACGGCCCAGCCTCCAATTAGCCAGACTTTAGTCGAATTGTCTGAATCAAATTTCTTCTTTACAAAATTGGGTAGTGTCCTAACATAGATGTATTAATATACGCAGATGCATTATCACTGTATGGCAAGACCAAGGGGAGAGATACGTGTAACATGCCAGAATAATTCCTGCAGATATTATCAGAAGGAGAGAGGAAAGGATATCATAAAGAGGGGAAAGAACCGCTCAGGCCACCAGCTCTACAAATGCCTTCACTGCAACCGCACATTCTCTGAGACCATACTCACTCCGCTGTATCACAAGCATATGCCTGAATCCGAAATCATAAGGATATGCAGGCTTCTTGTGGAAAAGAACGGAATCAGATCCATTGAACGCATAACCGGGCATCACAGGGACACCATTGGCAGACTGCTGGAAGACCTTGCTGAACAGGCTGAATACGTCAACGAAGAGTTGCTGAGAAACATTGGGATGGAGCAGTACGAGATGGATGAGTTATGGACCATGATCAAAAAAAACAGAAAAAAGTTATCCATGACGGCCCAGATGCAGCTGAGGAGGGTGACGCATGGATATACACAGCAGTGAAAAGGGGATCTTATCTTTTCCCTGTATTCTCCATCGGTAAATGGACGCAGGATACCTGCAGATCAATGATATATGATTTCAGGAGAAGACTGAGCTTCAATTCTCAATTGAAGGCCGAGGTATTCACCGACGGGAATGACGATTACACCTATGCTTTCAGGGGCTTCTTTCCCCAAGGCATGATCAACTACGGCCAGCTGGTGAAGATAAGGGATTCGAGGGGGAAGCTCATCGGGAAGGAGAGGAGAATCATATACGGGAATCCGGATGAGGATGACATTGACACAATAAATGTGGAGAACTTCAACGGAATATTAAGGGAGAGAGTCGGCAGGCTTGTAAGAAAGACAAAATGTTTCTCGAAGAAGAAATATCGGCTGATCTGTGCAGTAAGCCTGTTCCAGTTCTACTGGAACTTCATGTCGGAAATCAGGAGAGGCAGATCTCCAGCGATGCTTGAATCTTTATCAGAGAACCTGTGGACATGGCATGATTTCTTTTATGCAGAATTAACTCACCTAACATAGGACACTACCCAAAATTGAATAAGTGTATTGTTTCTGATCGTGATTCTTCTATGATTTTTTGGCTTATACTACTCAGTGGCAATCCGCTTCACCAACCTTTTAATGGACTCGCGGTATAAAATACCAAATGATGCAAGATCAAGCAGAACCTGCCTCTTTGAGGTAACGGTTACGCCATCGAGTGTTTCAGAATCAGTAAATACATCTCTGTCTGGCAAATAGGCTAATACCTTGAGGTTACCGGAACTTCCAAGGTGAAGTTCGTTTACAACGTTGCTGATCTGATGAGGTTCAACATAAATGTATGCCGTATCTGATCGCACATAGTAAGGATCATATAGAATGGAGGCTGTAGGGCCCATAAAAGCGACATTAATTTTCATAATCTTTGAAGTAGTTGACACTTTGCGTGCAAATTTTAGAATATCATCTGAGTCTGTCCAATACTCTCTTGAAGTTATGGATATTATTGGACGCTCATAAGCGATCGAATCGAGCAACTTATCAAGATTTACAATTTCATAAAGCCCGTATTTTCTTTCGACAATACCAATTTCTGTTAATCTCGCAACGATTCCATGTGCCCAACCGTATGAAACCCCAGTTTCAGCTGAAAGCCTCATTATAGTGGACGGGCCAATTGCAAGCATTTTGTATATTACCTCAAATGCTTTTTTTGAAGTCAACTTAGATGGTGCATATTTTTGGCTCGTGTAAACTGCTTCGGTTAACGAAGACGGTGGCAACTTAATGATTGTAATCCCAAGTTTTCTTGCTAAGTCCTGGATATCATCTCTCACAAAAACCGAAAGAATAACGAACTTTGTTCCATCATTCCCTTCCAGTTCCACAAGGTCTTTGCACGCATTGAACCGGAAAAGGTTCTCCAATGAAATTCTCCTTTTTATGTCAACATATATCGTTTCTTTACCGTTTTTCACTATCGCATCGACCATGAAGCTGAAATTTCTCAAATTGGTCTGTGCATTATTGATCACACTAGCGGATGTGTCTAAGACAAGTTTTTTTGAAATAAAATACAAGAGTTTTTTCTCTTCCATTTGTATAGTATTTCATGATACTATAAATATATTACACTGATATGTATCAGTATATAGTATTAATAGTATCATCATTTGCTTTCACATTGCTGAAGGGAAAAATATCTATGTTCGAAAATAACAATTTTCAATTTAATATCCATATTAAATAGCTCTGATGCTTTTGATTCTGCTTCTATCTGACATAACATTAAATGAACCGGTTATAGGTATTTCTTGCCTCTGTCATAAAAAAGGCGGAGAAGTATGAGCGACATCGATAGTGCTACGGCAATCCATATTGATATAAAAAAACCGGTGTATCCACTACCAAACGGGAAGGAGGGCAGCTGGACCTTGCTCCCGCCCATCTTGAGATATGAAGATGCTATTATGTATAGTTCGATGATTAACAGAACACTTCCTGTTATCAACCATTTTCCCCGAACTTTAGAACCCTCAAGAAACAGAATTATGCGGTGTCGCAAACCAGCTCACTAATATCCATGTTTTAGTAATATATATACCTTGGAAATTCCAGTAGGCGAACATGAATATTATAATTGATTCCAGAATACTCGCTGACTATCATAAATTGTTGGAAATATTTCTTATCCGAAGATAAATCTCTGTGGGGTTTCCAATTTGACTCGAAAATGTCGGGTTTAATAATTCCGTGGTCGATTGAATACACACTTGATATCGTTTTGTTAAAATTTATAATTTGCTCAGTGGTTAGAAATTCATTAAAAAATTAATCCAAGCTATCAAAAACAATCTTTGCAAATGGCTGCCTTTCGAACTCTCTCTTAAGGGAATTCTCTGCGTCTTTCTGAGAAGAGACCACAGGCTTCCCCTTATCCATTGCCATTTTCACCATATTTTTGCTATGTATTGAAGAATAATAAATGCTTTGACCCATATGTTGTAAACGCCTTGTGATTTCCCCACCCAATAATTGCGGAATAAGATTCCCTCCGGTATTTATAATCTCACGTGTTTTTTTCACACTTTTCTACAGGGTGTAGTGAGAAAAGATATGAAAAATATGGATATGGGTGGCCTAAATTTTACTGTCGTCTAAAGAATCGGACACTGCACATTGGAACCGGAAGTAATGAAATAAAAATATCTTGATCACTCAAACAACGTTAATAATTCCTCATTTTTCTTTAAGGCGAGAAACCAGGCAGGAATAACTTTGATTCTGATCCCGTCAACTTCATGGTCATCAAAACTATCCTTGGAGATGATTAATCCTCTATCTATCTTCAATTTTTTTAGGGAATTTACAAATTTTTTTAAGTCGATGCTATTTTTGTATTTTACCTCGATAGGTAAAATGTGATTTTCCTTCAGAATGAAGTCAATTTCATTACCTCCATTCCTAAAATAAAAGTTTGCATTTGTTTTTGAGAAGACGAAGTTCTCAATTACTTTACCAAAAAAGGTATCATCCGGAATAACCCTTTTTGTTAGGCAAAAGGAAGGGCTATTGAAATAAACCTTTTTCATTTTTCTGGATGCCGCGTTAAGAGAATTTCTTAGGTTGCTCACAAAACCTATAATCAAGCTGTATTCTAGATAGGAGAAATAATTTATAAGAGTCTCTTTTGAAACCGACAGGGAACGTGACAGCGATTCATAGTTCAGAATCATCCCCGGATTTTCCTCAACCATGTTAACCATAGTTTTTAGAAGACCATAATTTTTAATATTAAATTCTTCCTGGATATCAATCATAACTACTCTTTCTACTAGTTCACTCAAATATCGCCGGACCTTCATCGTATCTTTTTCCTTAACTATCTCCGGAAATCCGCCTTTCATGAGATAATCATTGAAGTGAGGAGCTATCGAATCCTTGTAAATTCTGATATTCGAGTGATCAAAAGATATCTGGTTTAATTCCAGATATTCGCCGAATTCCATCGGTTTCATAGGAAAACTAAACATTCTTCCAGCAAGGCTCTCTTTTGAATGTCTCTGAATACCAATGGAAGCAGAACCCGATATTATGATTTTTAAATTGGGATGAAGATCATAAAGTATCTTGACTTGATTATACCAATATTTCAGCTTCTGGATTTCATCAAGAAATAGAAAAATTCTGTTTTTCTCATTCGTAATGGGTCTTTTAAGAATGGTTTCCTGGTAAATTGCCATAATCTCTTTGATATCTGCCACGTCCTGATCGAAAGAAAAATACATTAGACCTTTTCTATAATCTTACTGGTCTCCTGACAAAACAACGCGAAACCCGGATTTCTGATCTGTTCTTGTCACTGAATGGGCAGATTCCTCTGAAAATTGTTTAGTTTTTTCCTTATTTCCCGCTCATTTTAGATAGCTGCCGCTATCTTCCCATGTTTTTTCAGGTTCATCAGGGTGAAAAGATTGTAGCAGAGACACCTGAACATCGCCTTCACGCGAACACGCCTCA
>JAJZXP010000111.1 GCA_021806345.1 Thermoplasmata archaeon
TAACAAAAGAAGTGACACTGGATGAATCACACTTAACAGGATAACAACCAGTGAAAAGGATTTATGAAGGGAATGAATGAACCGCAATGGTCACACTTGGTATTGAGAACATCAAAAATCTTGTTGCAGGGAATTCGAACAAGAAGGTGGGTATAATAACCAATAACATTGCAAGATCCTCATCTCTCACTTCAGTTTTAGATATCTTGGTTAAGAAGATAGGCAGGGAGAAAATTGTTCTGTTAACTCCGGAGCACGGTTATTATGGTACTGCACAGGCAGGACTCCCGGTTGGATCAGGTTATGACAACGAGTTGAATGTAATGGTTGAAAGCCTGTACAGGGATTCAAAAAAGGGAAGCAGCTCAAAGGATCAGGACTCTGAAATGAGGAACCGGGACTCTATCCGTGACGAATCGAAGTATCCCACAAAGGAAACTATGGAGAGTCTTGACTCAATAATTTGCGATCTTGTGGACATTGGATGCAGGATATATACAAATATTGCAACGATGGTCTACACAATGTCTCAGAGCTCTAATGATCAAAATTTTATTGTGCTGGATAGACCCAATCCAATCAATGGAAGAGATATGGATGGTCCAATTCTGGACAGAAAATTGTTTTCTTTCATCGGAGCGTTGCCAATTCCAATGAGACATTCGATGACCCTCGGCGAATTAGCACTTTTTTTTAATAAGTTTGAAAATGAGAGTAAGGCAAATTTAAAGGTGGTTCCAGTGGAGGGATGGTCAAGGAATATGTGGAATGACCAGTGCCAGCTGGACTGGATACCCTCATCTCCAAACATACCAACCCTTACCACAGCAACACTGTATCCCGGAACGGTATTATTCGAGGGTACTAACATGTCAGAGGGGAGGGGAACAACATTACCATTCCAATTAATTGGGGCTCCATGGATTACATCCGATAAATTCATAAGAGAACTAAAAGAAGAGAAACTTGATGGCATAAAATTTATGGATTTTAAATTCAGGCCAACCTTTTCAAAACATGTCCAGGAGGTTTGCAATGGTGTTCTGCTAATACCAGAAAAAAGGGACTTACTAAAACCATTCAGTTCAACTTTGAAAATAATTTCCATCATTCAACGATTGTTTGAGGATGATTTTAAATTCTTCGACAGTTATTTTGATAAAGCATCAGGTAAGGACACCATAAGGAAGGGAATTACTGATGGAAAAGGTATAGGGGAAATTCTTTCACCATTCCAGGGTGAATTGGACAATTTTATGGAAAGGAAAAAAGAAATTGTATTATATGGGTAACTGAAAAATCATTCCACAATATCTTCTAAAAGTTCAATGTATGGAAATTCGGATGAAATTCTAACTTTGGCATTTAGAGGGAGAAGCATATGCTCTTTACCATGCCCGAATGGCATATCAAAGAGACACAGTTTTCCAACTTTAGAAGAAAAATTATGTATGGCGTTCTGTGTGAGGTAATTGGGTTCCCTTGAAGATTCCATAACCTTGAACTCACCGAATACATACGCTCTAAATTCTTTCAGGTATGAATGACTGATATTGAACAATTCCCTATCTATTTCACCATACCTTACATTTGTGTCCTCCAGGAGAAATATCTTATCCGATGGATCTGGCATGTATTCTGTGTTAAACAGTGCCGTGGCAACTGAAAGATTGGTACCTGTTGTAATTCCCTCAGCATCAGGTTTGCCGTTGCTTTTTATAAATCTATCAGGGTTGAAGTAGACACTTTTTGTGTTTCCACCAAGAATATCCATGAATTCTATGAATGCGGGAGAATTCAGCGTTTCAAGATCGGATGATGGCATTGGTCCATGAAATGTTATGAGTCCAGATTTTTCCTGGAAAGCCATATGGAGGGCAGTTATATCGCTGTAGCCCAAAAATATTTTGGGATTTTCTCTGATTAATTCATAATCGATTTCGTCAAGCAGGTTTATTGTTCCGTGCCCTCCTTTTGCACAAAATATGGCTTTTACATCATCTTTGAATGCCTGGTGGAGATCTTCCAGTCTTTCCTCAACCGGGGCAGAGAATTCGCTAACATATGAATGCTTTTTTAAATTTTTTCCAAGTGAAACCCTGTATCCCATCTTCTTAAGTATTTCAATGCCTTCGGAAAGTTCTTTCATCGGAGGCATGCTTGAAGGTGCAATAATCCTTATTTCATCATTTTTTCTTAATTTTTGTGGTTTTATCCTGTCCATATCTATCTAAGCAAATGTTTCTTATAAAACTATCTTATGTTCATGTCTGGAGTTTGAGGGAAGCAGTACTATTACCATTCCTAGGCATGGCTCAGTATTTCGGTGCAGGCAATGCAATTTTGAACTTCATTCCGATCTCAATGCCTCACGAAACATTGAGGTACTCGGTAAATCTGAGTACTCAGGCTGCTGTCAACCAACCTAACTTTGCGGTTCAATGAAACCATGCCTACGGGCACGGTGGAGACCAGCAGCAAGCCCACTTTTTAGGGGTGGGAAGTTGACATTTCTCAGGAATTAAACAGATTAGGTATTTCAAATATACATTTCACTGATTGTTGTCAGTTTCTATTTAAAAATAGTCCTTGCAATATCACCATACTCTTCAATCCATTTCTTATTTCTCCAGTCAACTTGATCCAAGATTTGCGTATCTCTTTGCAGATTTTGATACTCGCTTTCAAGCCTTTCCGGTTTACAGTAATAGCAATTGCCGGCAAAAATAAGGGAATTGTTGAATACTTCCCTGAATATTTTCAAAGATCTGGTAATATGATAACATGATGTGACAAGACTCATTTCAAAGTTATCCGTCATTTTTTCAACAATCTCCCTGACATAAACTGCGTTTTCAATGGTGGTCCTGGACTTTTCCTCGAGAACAACCTTGCATTTGTTTGTTTGAAATTCAGAATCTATGATATCTTTCATGGCTTGGCTTTCGGATTTCAGTGTTTCCTTTGAGGTGTACCCACCGGAAAGTATTACGTAGTCCGGGTTATAAATCAGAGAATACGACATGGCAGTCTTCACCCTTCCAAATAATTCTTCTGTGGATCTGCCATTACGGAAAGCACAGCCCAGAACAACAATAAATTTCACTATTAGAGAGCAAATTCATTTATTTAAACATAAACAATCTAGAGGAAATGGCACACCAAATCAGTTAAAGATTATGAAATCCCACTTATGAGTTTAATGATCACACATTCCACATTCTCAAGACGACTGTTTTTGGGAGTAAGGTTGCAAAGTGAGGGATAATCCATACTATAGTTTTCTTTATTATTGGGTAACTCATTCATAGGCAATGACACTAATGGAGACTGAAATTAAGGAGGAATCCAATTCCATAAGAAAGACTGTTAAGTCAACTTCCAGTAACTTAGGTAAAATTGCAGCATTAATCCAAGATTCACCTTATGTGGTATTAACAGGGAGTGGAACAAGTTTTCATGCTGGTAATATTTTTCAGATAAACCTATCAAGAATGGGGATACCTGCCCTCGTAATCAGGGCTCCAGAGTTTCCATATTATTTCTCCCAAAGTAGTGAAACAAAACCAGTGGTCTTTCTTGTCAGTCAGTCTGGAGAGAGTAAGGACATTCTTGAGAGTCTCAACATCTCAAAAAATTTTAATTTCAAAACAGTTGGGGTCTCCAACGAGAGAGAAAGTTCACTGATCAGGAATTGTGATATTGCAATGATCACAGATGCAGGAAAAGAGAATTCAGTAGCAGCAACCAAAAGTTTTGTTGTACAATTAATAGCATTTACAACCCTGTACTGGAAAATGAAGGGAAAAAATGAACTAGAAAACCTTGAAGAACTTGCAAAATGGATGGAAAATTTTTCAGAAGATTTCGAAAGATTTTCTAAGTATTCTAGAAAAATTAGAGGAAAGGTAATCCTGCTTGGAAACGGACTTCTTAACCCAATTGCAATGGAAGGGGCACTGAAGTTAAAGGAGACCGCTAATCTGGCAACAGAGTCCCATAATATTAGGGAATATTTACACGGACCCATACAGACGCTGGACAGGGAAAGTACTGTAATAATATTGGGGAATGAGATTGAAAAATATCCAGAAATAATGCAAAAGATTTCCAAACATGCAGGGAATATAATAAGGATTGGAGAAGGAGAAGGAAGTGATATCGTCGTGTGGAGGGCTGAGGAAGAATTGAAACCCATAGCATACGTACTCCCCCTGCAGATATTATCGTGCTTGAAATCCATAGAACTCGGTATTGATCCAGATAGACCAAGTAAATTATCTAAGGTGGTGGATTATTAAATGACATCCAGTGGATCAATATCAATACGAAAAGAGTTGCTAGTGGATTTGATTAACAAATCCATTCCGGAGACATTCAGGGGTCTAGGTACAATTATAATGCATAAAAACAGAGAAATTTTCAGATATTCAAAGGGAAACATTCCTGAGCTCAATTTCTCTTACAACGAGAACGTCCTGTTTGATATAGCATCTCTGACAAAACCCATCATTACCGCTACCTTAGCAATGAAACTTTTGGATGCAAATAAAATTGGGCTGGATGATCCAATTTCATCATATTTAAAGGAAAAAAATGGAGTTTATTTCGATAAATTCTCAATGAAGAATTTATTGAGCCATAGCTCAGGGTTAATTCCAAGTTATCCACTCTACCTGAATGGAACTACAAGAGAGGATTATCTAAATACCATAAGGGCAATATCAACAGGGGCTACACCATACACAAAAGAGGAGTATAGCGATCTGAATTACATACTGCTTGGACTGATACTGGAGGAAATAACAGGAAAAACACTAAATGAGTTGACAACAGAGGAAATTTTAAAACCACTCAAAATGAATTCAAGCGGTTTCAAGCCCAGTATGGATAAAAAACTGATTGCCCCAACCGAAAAAACGGAAGAAAGGGGTCAAATCTGGGGAGAGGTTCATGACGAGAATGCCTATTATCTTGGAGGAGTTGCTGGCCATGCAGGATTTTTCAGCACACTTGATGATATGGCAAAATATGTAGTAGGATTCAACGAATCCAACCTTTTTTCCAGAAAGACCAAGGAATTAATGGTTACACCCGTAAATGAATTCCTTGGGGGAAATTTTGGATTGGGTTGGATGATCAAGAATAGCAGAAGTGAGAAATCTGGTCCTTCGTTCGGGTACACTGCATTCATGGGAGACTACAGCTCATATGGAACCATAGGGCATACTGGGTTCACTGGAACGTCCATCGTCATGGACTTGAAGAGGAACCTGACCGTGGTTATTTTATGCAACAGGGTCTACCCAACAAGAGAAAATAACCTGATGCTGAGATTCAGAAGAATTTTTCACAATGCAGTTTATAACAGTATTAATGATGAAGAAGTTGGTTGACATTGAGCGACTTTAGCATTGCATTCGGCAATATTTACACCGGCGTGGATCGCAGATCAGGTGGATATTTAAACGTTAAAAATGAAAAAATAAAATCCATTTCATCATTTCCAGAATATGATTCGGTGGATGGAGAATACAAAGATTATACAATAGTCCCGGGATTTGTAGACATCCATACGCACGGTTTTGGTGGTTTTGATTCTATGGAATGTGATCCATATGGAATAGCGAACTGGTCAGAAAAACTTTTGAGGTACGGTGTTACTGGATTTATTCCGACATCTGTTTCTGCCAGTGAGGACAATATATTGAGGTTCTTGGAATCCGTCAGAAATGCAATGGAAAAGAAAGTAGAAGGCTCAGAGATACTTGGTTCGAGATTGGAGGGACCATTCATAAGCCCAAAGATGAAAGGTGCTCATGACTTGAATCTCATTAGAAAACCAACGAAGAATGAAATAAATCGAATTATTCGCTCAGGAATGGGAACATTGAAAATTGTCGATCTGGCTCCAGAGATTGAAGGTGGTTTGGAGGCTGCAAAAGCGTTTTCGTTCAATAACATCAACGTTTCCATTGGACATTCCGATGCTAAATTCCAGGAAGTCGTAGAGTTCAGCGGTGGGAAAAATCTTCATTTCACTCATTTTTATAACGCTATGTCAAATTTTCAACACAGGGAGGCGGGAATGGTTGGCGCAGGCTTAACATTGAATAATTCAGAACTGGAATTGATCTGTGACCTGTATCACATAGATGAAAATGCCATAAAGCTGGCTGTCGAAACAAGAGGCTGGGATAATTTAATCCTGGTAACGGATTCAATAAGTGCAACGGGAATGAAAAATGGAACCTATAGATTAGGCGAACTAAATGTTGCAGTTAAGGATGGTTTGTGCACTATAGAGGATACAAAAACCATAGCAGGAAGCACCTTAACAATGGATAAAGCAGTACGAAATCTTTTAGATCTCCATTATGTGATGGAAGATATAGTCAGGGCAGCGTCAGTTAATCCCTGCAGATTCCTGAATCTGAACGATAGGGGGACACTGCAAACAGGAAAGAAGGCCGATTTTGCAGTGTTAAATAATAATTTAGAAATTGTAGCAACCTTTAGAAATGGGAAGAAACTATTCTCACGTTAAATTCTCATACCATCAGGAAATCCTTCAGTTCTTCCTTTGGCAATTTCATTACAAGGGAGGTCAGTTCCTGAGAAAGTGTTTCAACCTCCTCTTCTCCTATCTGTACCCCCATCTTCTCTAGTACAATTTGCATGGACCCAAGTACTGCGTGATAGCCAAGCAAAGGATTCTTAAATTTAGTGGTTGGAAATTCTTGCAGAATTTCATTTTTGAATGTATTCCAGTATATCTCACCTGAACGGAACACCCCACCATACCCGCTGACTCTGACATCATTAAATTTCATTTTTCTGATCAGGCCTTTTACGCAAAGGGCGGCCTCCTTGGATGACTCCTCTAAGAGTTTCTTTGAGATTATATCCCCATTGTTGGCAAGCTTAGAGACTAGGGATGCAATTGAAGCTATATTTCTCACATCTATTTTTTCTCCATATATTTCGTTGACAAGCATTCTTGGCTCCTTCACATTAAATTTATCAAGGATCATTTTGAGCAACCCCTGATTATCCGTTCTGCCGTCTGCAGTTTTGGCAGCCTCCTGAATAGCCCTTCTTCCTATGTAGAATGCTCCGCCTTCATCCCCAATAAACCATCCCCATCCACTACATCTTTCCATGGTTCCGCCTTTCTTGCCATAGGATATCATTCCTGTACCGGGGGCAGCAATGATCCCATCTCCATGCGGAAATCTGCATCTGAAACCAGCTTCTCCATCGTTTAGAAGTTCATATTTGCCTCTCAATTTGTAAGATGAGATAAATTCATCAATAATCTGTGTAGATTTATTTGAATCTTTTACACCTGCAAGTGCAAATGTACTGTACTCAATATCCTCTATCTTATATCCGGATCTTTCAAGCGATTCGCCTAAGGCTCTGGAAATACTTGACCTGGCATGTTCCACACCAATATTCCTGTAGTTTGAAGATGATGAAAGCCCTGTACCAAGTATTTTTCCTTTTATATCATATATAATTGCTATTGTCTTAGTTGCACCACCGTCTACAGATAGAAACACCATTCTGAGGAAATGCGAAGGCACTAATTTATCTTTATTGGAATTTTTGTTACAAGGGAAATTATATTTCCAGAGTCATTATCTTAAATTTTCTGAAAACTCTGAAGCCATACCTTGAGTACAGATGGGAAGCTTTTTCTCCGGTCCACAAAAAATATGCATTTCTGATAAAATTTGATTTCATATTCAGGAGCGTTTTTTCAAGCAGGAGGCTACCTATTCCCAATGACCTGGCGCTTTCAATCACTTCGAAGCATCCAAATCTTTCGCCTTCAGCGTAGGTATATTTTCCCTCTCCCGAAGAGAACATTGAATATCCTACAATTTTTCCGTCAAGTTTCGCTATCGTAATCTGTTCATACCCGCCTGACATTATCACATCATTTGCTCTCTTGTAGCAATCTGCAGGAAAGTTCTTTTCAATAAGTATCAATAATTCATCTTTTTCATTTTCATTCAGGTTTTTTATATCCACTCCTTTCACTGAACGCCTGGAAATTCTTAATTTTCCCAGATTTGCATCCATTGCCAGTGCTTCTTCACTCTCCCTAAAACCCCTATTCAATAAATATTTGTAGATTTCAGGATAAGTTTCATGATCAATCCCTGGGTAAAAGTATCCTGGAGAAAAATTGGAAAAAATTATTCTTTTAATTCCATTGGATTTTGCCGTTTCTATCTGTAAGTCCAACAGTTCATCCAAATCATTCCGATTTCCAATTGCCATAGCGAATATCCATGCTGTGTCCTCCCTAAATGGTTCATATAAAAATTTTTTTGACTTCTTGCAGATTAATGAAAAACTTTTATTCTTCAGAATAGGGCAAAATATGTCGACGTAAGGATTCTCAAAATATTTGTTCTTCAACTGAGTTAAATTTGTTGGATCAGCGGAAAGTTGAGAATTCCAGATATCTACAATATCAGCAATTTGTTCACTGTCAAATTTCATGTACAAACTAAATGTTTGATGTATTATTCTTTTTTTCTGATCATATATCAACTCGTCAAAATACCTATTAACAAATAAAAACTATTCTAGTTCGATTCTATTAGGAATCCATGGAAATAATAAATAATATTAGGATGGAAATGCAGGACAAAACTAAAGAAAAGGCCAGAATTAATCACAACACAATTCCAATAGAAAAGACAATAGATGGTACCTATCATTTGAACGGAAGCCCACAATTCTCTGCAAACCTGGACACCGAATTTTCAAGATTCACAGCAAACTGTGATGAGCCAACGGCACTTGGCGGACCTGGAGTTAACCCCACACCTCTGACGTATCTCCTTTTCGGAGTCATGGCCTGCTACTCGTCAACTTTGGCTTCCCAATGCTCCAATGAAGGAATAAAACTCAAGGAACTGAAAATAAGAGGAAAACTAATTTATGATATAGCACCGGTGGTAATAGAATCGGACTTACCTATAATAAAGGAATTGAAAATTGAAGTGATTTGCGAAACCAATTTGAAAGAACAAATAAAGCGAGCCTGGAATAGATGCCCTGCAATTTTCGCCATTCAAAATCCCATTAAAACAAGCATTTATCAGGAATAACAGGGAAATTGCAGCAAGGAAATCTATCGATTTTAATATTTCATTTATTCGCAATTCAATTCGTGATTCAGGTTAATTCTGATACTTGCATATCGAATGGATTAACCTTCAAAATCCAAGTGAATTCTTTCTCAACACTTTATCTTCATTTTCAATTAGCAGGTTGAGTTGAGCTATCATATCATCCCTGAACTCTTCTTCCACCTTTATTCCCAATTTGTTCAGTTTTATAATTATGCC
>JAJZXP010000456.1 GCA_021806345.1 Thermoplasmata archaeon
CATCTCCATTTCAAAAACAATGCTGCTCTAGTCATGGGCATCTTAGTTCAAATAGATTGCCTAAGATGTAAGTGGCATCTGGAAAAAATGACCGGAATTCTCAAGCAATTTATAATATGGCGCCGAGGGAGAGATGGTCCCTCACTTTGTTTCAACACGGCCTTACTAGAAATATAACACATGGCAAAAATTTAAAAAAGTATCTATATTTTTATGCTCAAATGCAACCAGGAGAAAAGGAATTCCTAATCGACCACGAGAAAATTACAATTGCTTCAGGTAAGGAGGTTCATTATGGCTCTTACAAATTCGAACGGTTTCAATAGTGAATATTGAGTGTCAAGGTAGTAATAATTTCTACGCAGGATTCTTTAACAATAAGCAATACTTATACAGAAAAGGGAAGTCTGGCGATGCTTTTAGTTTCGACTTTGGCGAAGATAGGCCTTCCTTTCACGGAAGTTTGTGATTGAAGATATTTTAGAGTATTATTTTGTTTTAAGAGTCGGTGTTTTCATACCAAGAACGACTATTGAGGTAGTCTTGGATTTTATATTTGCAGGGAGGTAACTCAATACGGTCTGGCGGTGAAGATGACAGAATACAGGAAACAAAGTGAAGATGTAAGTGATACAGAATCAGAAAAAATAATGAGAAAATAAACATATGGAAAGTGTTTGGTCACTTTATAACTCACCCACCTGAATGGAGAAATGTTGTCCTATTTTTCACAAGGCCGAAAACACTTGGGGTAGTTTTATTTATTTTATTGATACTTGTTAATGTTGTCTATTTTTTGGTCGACAACACCATCCCCACTCTGATTATTGCCGATGCAGAGTTTGCTGTAGCTTCCATAGTTTTAGTTGGAGTGGTTCAAAAGAATTCTTACAGGTGATAGAAATGAAAGTATACAGATGTAAAATTTGTGGCTCCACAAAAAGCAGGAAAAATGGATATTTTAGAGTACCAGATTATGGTCGAAAGAGATCTTCCACCCAATTGGAGGATCCAAGGAAACTGAGAATAATGCTTCACATCGCAGCACCTCATCTGCAGGAGGGAGATAGCGTACCCCAGAATGATATTGAAATCATTGAACTCTGATAATTTTTTATATAATTATGAAAAGATTGAAACTATTTTTGACATATTGCAATGATTTGAGTCGTGAATCTTAGTAAGTTATGGGACAGATATTGCTACCATTTTGAAGCAAAGAATCAAGCTCTTCTTGAGCACTTTACACTCATCATGTTGTTAAATGCCCAATAATTGCATTATTCAACTATCATTTGACCCTAATTCTTTTCCGATAGAATATAAGCCCCAGAACGATCACAACTCCGATTGCACTTGCAACGCTCAGATAAAAGTAAGGATCTTCAAAATTCGTAAGTCCCTTATTTTGAGGGTAGACATTTATTGTCACATTATAGAAGCTACTTTCCCCAAAAGAGTTTGTAGCTCTCAGGGTCAATGTGTAGTTTCCAGCGGAATTGAAAATATACGTGTTACCTTCAATTCTGGAACCATTTATCTCCCAAGTCATATTTCCACCAGCATTTTCCCAATTTATTTCAGCAGTGAACGTCACACTCTTTCCAGTATATACTGTTGTGGGGTTTATGTGAATAGATGAGATGACAGGGAGAGGAAAAGGATTAACTGTGGTGGTGATATTAAGCTCTCTCGTTGTATACTTGTTTGAGACTACTATTGTAATGTAATAAGTTCCTACAGAATAGTAGGTATAATTAAATTGAGTTGTATTACTAATATCAGTAGAGTTGTCCAAAATCCATTCGACTGTTCCAGGCAGTCCTTGCCAGTTTATATTTAATGAATAAGTGACAGGCGTGCCTTCTCGTGTTACACTCGAATAGCTAACACCAAAAGAAGGGACTGGCACTATAACTCTCTCCACAAAACTGTCTTCACTAATCCCATTTCCGTTGATAGCAACTAGGGTGACAGTATAGTTACCTGCAGTCTTGAAAGTATAGTTGTATCCATAATATCCACCACTGGCCATTTGTCCATTAACATAAACACTGTAGTTGGTGGCATCGTTAATGTACGCCAAGAAGTTAGTGCTAGAACCCACTGAAATTGGATTCACCCAGGCGTAAAATGAAAGTATTTGAGGAAGATTGGTGGAATTCTGGATGTAATGATCAATGGTCTCGATTTGCCAAAAGTAATTGCTATTAACAAAAGAGCCCGTAAAATTATAGGTCATGTTTCCAGATGATCCAGAAACAAGTTCAGACGAAATCTCGGAACCATTGTAAAATAACGAGATTTTGGATATATCAACAAAAGACTGATAACTAAGGGTTAGTCGACTGATTCCATCGGACAAGTTTACACTTTGGTTCAACCTTATTGGAAGTACATATTCGACATGCAAATTTTTCGATTCAATCAAAGCGGTTCCGTGAAATATCTGAATAATGGGTTGGTAATTACCGGTCTTCAAATAGGAATGAACGAATGTGTAATTGCCCAATCTTTGCATTCCAGCGAAGCTACCGTCCCCATAAGCAATTCTTACAGAATCATTGATTCCTGAAATATTCGCATCACTTGTGATGTTGAATTGGACTTTCTCTTTGGGGTTAACATCAAATTCAGTGGTGGTACCATTGTAAGGAATACTCAAAACAGTTACTTTGGGTAAATTGTAACTACCGTTGGTCAACCCCCCAAGGCCACCAAGTGGTACATTGGTGATTGTTATCTTCGGGGTGAAATTACCTATAATACCATATGAATGATTTGCCAAAATAGTTGTTGAAGTTGTGAGGTTGGTTGAATCAATAGATCCATCTTCCCAGTTTACAGTTAACATTGCTCTTTCTCCTGATATTATTTCTGAGACATTCACAGTAAAGGTTAAGTTCTCACCCAGGTAGACGGTCTGGGATGAGACATAGCTATCAATTAGAGATGGATAATAATTAACTAGTTCTGATGAAAAACAATATATAAAATAAGTAGAAGTGCCATTAATAATTACTTGATGACCGCTAAAATTGTTGTATTCTTTTGGCGAATTCACGATTTTTCCGTTTATATAGAAATTATTAACTGGAGAACTTATGTTGTATGCACTGTCCAGAATATCCGATATGGAATAAGTCAGGGTCGAATTCCACTGTTTGCCATCCATTTTGGCGCCATTCAGTGCACCATTAGGGGACGTTAGTTTGAACTCTATGGTTGCATTGAACCAATTTTGGTTCTCAGAGATAGTATCGTTTGCTAATACTCCAGAATACGTAGAGTTTCCTTCTGTAACTACATTGCTAAGGTTGTAATTGATTTCAAAGCTTGTTACATTAGGATCACCAACAACGTTTTGGAATTGTCCTGATGTGTAACTACTTGAATACAAGAAAAGTGAATTACTCTCCATTTGATTTGATATGGTACCGTTTATGTTTGTGGATACTGCATAGGTAGAATAGTAATTGAATGAAGAAGCCAAAGCGTTTGAAGGTATATGAATTGGGAAACCTGCTGTAGTACCAGAATAAGTCCATCCATGTATTCCCTCTACAGGCCCGCCAATGACTCCAATTAAAGAGACAGTAGACAAATCATTCGGATTCTGTATTCCATAATTCGTGGCTGGTGTTACAGTAACATTGATTCCCACATCGTAGATTCCAGATTTTACGGTCGGGTACCAGTAAGGTGAAAATTGATAGATTTCGCTATTGCCAGTATAGGTGGTGTTTACAACCTGGCTGTCTATGTGGGATGCAGCGATATCAAGAGTAGTTGTATTCCTCAAAGTAAAATTGGTGTATATTGTACCGATATTTGCTTGGCCTGCGCTGTTTATACCAGCATTGAATTCTAATACAAATTGACCCGGTGCAGGGTCTCCAGTTCCTGCCCCATCTCCTATACCTGTACCTGCCCAGTACTGATAGTTACCCAAATTATAAGTGTATGAAACTTGAGAAGGGCTACCATTATTAATTGTCACACCATTAAATGCCCATGTATTTGGATATGGATTCTCCACAGCTGAGATGTTAACAACACCAGATTGAACTATACCAGATGAAAAATATGAAGAAGATGTTGCGTTTAAATAAGACACACTTGTTGAATGAGAGGGTGGAATCCCGGTAGCCCCACTGTTTCCAGAAAATACAGTTATTCCCACTACAGAAGTAACCAATATTATGGCTACAAATACGTTTACACTTCTTCGTTGCAAAAGCACAAGATATCAAGTTAACACTACATATAAATTATTTGCCAAATAATATAAGCCATCACGAAAGATAATATATCAAGTAAGCTGGATACACCCACTTATAACTATCACATCAATTTGTTTCATCGAGGGACATGTTAAATGCAAAGTGGGGATAGTAAATTATGAAGAAATCAAGGAGCAGAGAGCTTTTGCAAGATGACCTGGTAAGAAGGTGGTTTGAAAACTTGCAAGCTCGATCTACAATCTCTGCCGATATCAGACTCAAGACCCTTGCCCTATATTGTAAAGATAATAATGTGAGTCCAAGAGATATCCTCAAACAGGCTCAGGATACGACTTTGAAACACAATTTTGAGGATTATGTGAGGTCGCTGGAAAGAAATGGTAAAGCAGGCTCATACATAGTGAAATTCAAGTTTGTTCTGAAATCCTGGCCGGATTACAACGACATAGAGTACAGATTGAAGATTAACATCAGAGGTGAACACGAGACTCCAACAACCATGAACGAAAGAATTCCATTGAAAGAAGAACTGACCAAGATTCTGATGTTTGCCGATTCAAGGACAAAAGTATCAATTTCTATAATGGCATTTTCGGGCTGCAGACCGGAAACTCTTGGGAATTATCTGGGCAGTGATGGACTCACTCTTTCTGATTTAGACGACCTTGATATCGATAACCTGAAGTTCACAAGGACCCCATCCAAGATGGTCGTAAGAAGTAGCTTGAGTAAGGCCAAGCACCAGTATTTCACCTTCTTGTCTGCAGAAGCCCAAAAAAACATTGAAACCTACCTCAAAGAGAGGAGAAACCAAAATGAAGAGCTGACAATGAAATCACCTCTTATTCAGTTAGACCTGCGTAAGCAGTTCAATTATCAAGGCAAGAAGAATGAAGATCGCCTCAAAGACAGAAAGTCCGGAAACAAATTTCTCCGAACAATGCTCATAACACGCAGAATCAAGGAGGCCATAAGAAAGGCAGGATATGATTTCAGGCCATATGTTCTCAGGGCATACTTCATCACTGCACTTGACAACGCGGAAAATAAGATGCTTATTTCACACAATTGGAGATTGTTCTTCGAGGGCCATAAGGGAGACATTTCCGCAAGATACAGTGTCAACAAGGGCAGGCTTCCTGATGATATGCTGGAAGACATGAGAGCGGCATTCAAGCGATGTTTGCCTTTGATGTCGACTGAGAACGTTGTGCTCAAAGACATCTCAGAGAATGACGAACGGAACAATTTGATGAATGTGATACTCAAACAGGATGGTGGGAAACAGTTTTACAAACTCTTTGTGCAATTTGTGCAGTCAAGTCCGGAGGCATATCGTTTCTTTCAACAAGTTGGTGAGCAAGAATTGGAGAAGAGAGATAAATTTCACTCCCAATGATCATTGATCTATCACATTACATTTCCCACTTCTTGATTGGATTACATAAATATTCACATTTATTGAAGTATATATGGATAAGTTTAAAATCCCGCCCAAAAGACTAGAGGAGCTAGATGAAGTGTTTGATGATGGGTGGGCTTTTGACCTTTATCCAGAAAGCCGCCCTCGTTTCCTTGCAATTCGCATGGTAGGGGAAGGCTACAGTACGCGTGAGGTTTCTATAGAAGTGGGATGCAGCCCTAGAACCGTTGCTAACTGGGTTAAGAAATTCATAGAGGAAGGTATGGGGGCAATCTATCTTATGGGACCTAAGCAAGGTGGTTACCTTTCCCATATTACTGAACTGATTGAAGAGCAGGTCATCAAGGACCTAAAAAAGTTACCTTCTGAATTTGGGTTAACATATAATACTTGGACCGGAAATGCCTTTAAACTCTATCTAAAGAAGAGTTATGATATCGAATTGGGTGTGAGGCAGTGCCAAAATATTTTACATAGACTTCAGAAAACTGGTGCGGTCAGGTGAACTGTGGGTTTTCAAACTGATTTTTATGCGCAGCGCTATTTCGCTCAGTCACATGTTCTTTTAAATCCTATTGTGGATTTTACAATGTGCAATGAATAAAGAAAACATTGTACAAAAAGAGAAGAAATTGACGTCTGCCCCAACGGCATTCGAAAACGTGAGCGAGCAAATTGGGCCTAAATATCCAATTTACCTCCTAAGAGGAGGCACGAATTACAAGATTGGACAGCAAATAAAAGGAATGTTGTTCGATTTCGAATTGTATGATCCGTTGCCAAAAGCCTACAGAAGATTGTTTGCAGGAGTTCCTGAGGAAATTTCCAGAAAACTAATCCAATCTGGAGCATCTATCAGGGACTACGTATTTTCACAGGTATTGCAGCATATAAGTGAAGGTGAGGACCCGTGGTTTGGAGAAAGGAACAGGTGGACAGTCAAGATGACCCAGTCACCGAACGAGAGGTATTGATTCCATTCAAACCTCCCCCAATTTTGCATCTATTATATAAAATGCAACAAATACAAATGGGATGTGTATATATATGATTATGACAAGAAAATCACCTGTCACGAATCTGTTTTTGTTCCCGGAAGAAGAACAGGCTTTGAGGCAGTATTCAAAGGATAACCGTCAGTCTCTGATGTCCATGGTCAGAAACGCAGTGCTTGAGAAGCTGGAGAGATCAGGATACAATTTGAGGAAGCAATCAAAAAATGGTGGTTCAGTTGCAGCTGAACCCAAAACAGTAGGTGTTTCAAATGAAAGAGGCCACACAAAGCGATAAATCTTTTGACGACCCAGTGGACATTAATGATGAAATTGAGGTGGCATTCGACAAGTTGAACCATGCTCTCGAAGTGGCATACGAAAAGCAGGAAAAGATACAGATAGATGGAGGACAGAAGACAGTCTTCTGGAAAACCTAGCATTCTTCATCATTACGTCCTCAAAATGATAATGGTACGATGGAGGCAAAGCCAATCGTCCCCGGTGCTAAAGACATAGGAATGAATGGTATGCCTTACATAATTATCTTCAACAACAGAGGAGAGGCGCATCAGGAAAACATTACCCTTTCAAACTTCAGCGCTACAAAATATCCAGATGGCCTGAGATCTGCAATCAAAAAGGTAGTTGACGAGAGCGCAGAAGAGTGGTATCTCTTTGAAGGAGTTAAATACAACTTGGAACAGATTGTAAAACACTTCGCTCCCGATAGATCACAGAAGAAAGAGTGGCTCAGATACGCGTTTCAGTGCATTCATCCACAAGTTGGCGTAGTGATTCACAGGCCTTTCATTGATGTAAAAGATGACCGTTTATTCTTTCTGGATTCTATAGAATATATCTATGCAGAGCCAACTAACCCTGTCCAGAACTTCATCGTTGACCACTTGAAAATTGGTACTGTAGACATGGAATACATAAAACGAGGCTGGGAACTTCTTGATGCACATCCGAAGCAAATGGCCATATACCTGATGATACCAGCACAGGTGGTTGTCAATATCCTAATGACTCCTGTAATGGACTTTTCCCTGACGCTTGATCTTGTCAGTCCAAAGGATACTGGTAAGTCTTTTGCAGTCAGACTTTCGTTGCATCACTGGTTCGGCATTCTTGATTTCTTCAAGGGGGACGTATTGAACTCAAGCTTCAGAAACAACACGTTCTCAGCTGCAACTAATTTGCCTATATATGTACAGGAGGCGAAACTTTCAACCTCTATCAGAAGACTGATGAAATCAACTGGGTATACTGGTCGAGGGACAAAGGATCAGGCTCTTCCTTTGCATTTATCTATCGCATCATTCATCCTCAGCGAGAATTCAAGAGAGAAAGATCAAGATGCAGATGAGCAGGCTTCAATAGAAAAGCGGTTTCCCACTGTTTTTCTGGATAAGAGGGACGTTGTTTCACCGAAAGAGAGGCTAATGGGTGAAAAGTGCAAGAACGAACTTCCAACAAATCCTGGTGGTTTGATATACGAAGTCTTCAGGAAATACACTACCCAAGAACTAAAGGAAAAATTCTGGGAAATTCAGGAATCTTCCAATGATATCAGGGAGACTTTGTTGAAGTATGGTTCGTGGCTCACCGGGGTTCCGTATGTACACGAATATAATTTCGGTGTAGAGCCAGAGGAAAACTGGATAGAATTGTTGTATGAATGGGCCAAGGGAGTTTTCAATGGTCGTGTAGAGTATGACGACAATGGTTTTCCCATCAAACGTGTCTACAAGGGCAGAGCCATAGATAATGACTTGAGAATCGATCTAGACGGTAACGGGATAGTAGAGAGTATTACCTTGGATAGTGTAATGTGGAAGATATTCCTGTCAGAGCACAAGGGATTTCAGTTTCAGAAATGGACTGAATTCCATGAGAGGTACCCACAGTTCACTAAGATAGATACCTTCAGTATAGGTGGGGTCAAAGTACGAAGTCTAAAGATAGTGTGTGATCGGGAATTTTACCATTACATAGATCCCACTCTAAGGAGAAACTTGTCCCGTAACCTTTCTTTTTCTTTATATCAAAAAAACTTTCTATCCTATTTTTGGGAATTCCTCGATATGAACGGAACGCAAAATGATGGAAATTTCTGTAATTTAGTAAAGAAATTAAGAGATTCCATAATTCCTGAAAGGGTTGTATATTAAAATGATGAAACAGAATGGCAAGATTCTAAGTTAATTAATACAAAGAGTATGGAGTTAATCATGTAAGACCCTTTTCAAATGGGTTGAATGTTCCCTATAGTTTCCATTCCTTTTCCATAACAGTTCCATAAGATAACAAGGAGAAGTTAGAAAAATCACATTGAGACTAATTGTATGGAGGGATAAATTTACCATCCTTGTTTGTAAAGTATCCAACTGAGTGTCACCAAATTCGACAGTTTCATTTTGATCTTGTGACTATCTTTTCAACTATGAATTATAGATTGGTAGCAGTAAAGTTGGGTGAACAGTTTACACAGGCTAGTTCTGTAAATGAGATCAACAGGATTGCACGGGCTGTTTTTCCATTCAACCTCTAACTCCCGCTGTTTTACATAATAGGTATCTCTGCCTTCCCGATGAGTATCCTGGACTGCTTCGGTATCTCAGAGAGTTTCCACTCCTCGCCAATCTTCAGCATCTGGACCCTCTCCAGAT
>JAJZXP010000470.1 GCA_021806345.1 Thermoplasmata archaeon
ATGATTCAGCCGGCATCTATGATTACATCATGGACAACACACATTCCATCCCGGTGATAGATACCAACAGAAGAAGAGGAATCGTTCCTGATAACTTGACATTCAGCAGGAAGCGGGGTATAATCATCAGAGAAAGGGAGAAAGCCAGATACAGGCTTAGATGAGAAATAGAGCGGACATTTTCCATTCTGGAGGAGATACTGCATTCTGAACACATGTGGTATGTCCGCAACAGGAACTATGATGTTGCTGTTGATGAAAGGATAGTGGCATACAACTGCATTGTCCTGGTCAATCAGATAAGGCAAAGATCAAAGAGGGAAATAATGGACTTCGTTGTTTGACGAATGTTTGGACACCCTAATGGATCTCTGTTTTCCACTCTCCTTTATGACAGGATTAATACCTGCAAATGCAACAATCTTCTCTGCATTGAGGTTTCTTAGGAATATCTTCCCCATGAATGTGTAAATATTCACATCATAATCAGCATTCATCCTGAGAAGTTTGAATTGGATGTAATTCTTCATCCTTGAAAGATCTATTTTCAGCTGAATCCTTGTCCTGACGATCCTGTGAATTTGCCTGATCTCCTTTGATGGAGTATATGACTCTGGAATCCAGCCATACTTCAGGAGCTTTGCAATGACCTCTGAATCCGCATAGTCATTCTTGATTCCGCAATGAGTTTGATCTTTAGGGTATTACCAGTTTCAAACTTAATCCATGGGATTCTTTGAAATCAAAAACGGCCTAATGGAATACCGTTGATTCCAAGACAAAACGATCTCTAGGGGAGAAGCTTTCCAAGAATTCTCCAAGCTTGTCGAAGCTGTTCTCAATGCTGTCTTTTCTCAAAATATTGCCATTCTTTATCTGCTCCAGCAGAATTTGGAACACTTTTCTTCAATTCTCATCCAGTGTTGTAAACACAATACTTTTAGTTGATATATCCATTCGAGACTGTGTTAAAATTATTTTTGAACAGGTGGGATTCTGGGCATAGCTACACTTTGATTCAGACAGGAATTGAGAGCCTGGTTATTTCCCCTATCTCATAAGCTCTCAACCAGTGATCTGACACCCCTGATGCTTATTGCCCTCTTCATATTGTATGCGATTGCGCTGAAACCAAACTCACCTTTCACCTTTCTCAGGCCTTTCAACAGAAAGTACCCCTGGTTCATTGCCCTCTTTATCGTTCCAAACGGGTGCTCCACAGTTCTCTTCCGTAAAACCATCTTCTCCACCCCCTTTGAATTCATGCGCTTCCAGTGCTGTTCCTCCACATCGGCATGTTCCCATCTCTCCATCCATCTTCCCCTGACAGAATTGGTGCATCTGTTCTTCACTGCACAGGTGATGCAGGCATCTGTTGTATATACTCTATGCACTATATCTGGCCTTGTGCTGTTTGGAGTGCTGAAACGATAATGCATCTCATTCCCCTCAGGACATGTATATGTATCCTTGACTGGATTGTATGAGAATCTGCTCCTGTGATAATCCCTTTCTGGAACCATTCTTCTCTTGCCAGGATTTCCCCGTTGGGGAGAGGGGATGAACGCCTCTATCCCTTCCTTTGCCAATGAAAGCAGATTAGGCAGAGAGAAATGACCCCTATCTGCGGAAATGCTGAACTTATCCATGAAATCCTTTGTTCAATACGCAAGAGGAATGACGGATCCATAATCATTGGTGCTGTTGTCGACTGTGTAATCAGTTATGAAATGATTCCCGGATTCAACGGCTATATGGCCGTTGTAGCATACATCAACGCCATGCCGTGTCTTCATCTGCCTTGCATCTGGATCTGTGAGGGATATTTCATTCATGCCAGAAGAATTCATTTTGATCTCTGCTTCCTTGAGCTCTTTCTTCTTCCTGAGATTCTCCATAGTCTTCCTTATCTTCTCCCTGTCAATATCCTCCTCAACTGCATCGTTCTCATCCATGTCGTGAAGATACTTCTCAATCCTCTCATCTATCCTGTCCTGTCCCTTTTCAAGGTATGCCCTCGTGTATGACCTGTCCATGGAGTTTACAGCCTTCAACTTCGTGCCATCCACTGCAATGTCATGAGATCTGAAGAGACCCTGATCCTTCAGGAAGAGATTGAACTTCCTGAACAGTGATTTCACTGAATCCACATTGTTCTTCCTGAAGTCGGCTATTGTCTTGAAATCAGGTGTGAGCTTGTGTATCAGCCACATCACCTCAATGTTGCGGTGAGACTCATTCTCAAGCTTCCTTGAGGATCTTATTCCGTTGTAGTATCCCCAGAGATATAGCTTTAGCAGGTCTGATGGATCATAAGAAGGTCTTCCCGGACCTTGATCCAGAACTGCATACCTGAAATCCATCTCACTGAGATCAAGGGAATCCACAAATGAATCGAACAGTCTTGCAGGGTTGTTCTCATCAATGTAATCATCAATCATGTCTGGAAGGAGCAGGGACTGTTTCCTTCCTATTTTCGTTATATGGGAACTGCTCATGAATGGCTATAAGACAGGTTCATGAATAAACTTTATTGTGATCAGACTCAGTAATGCTCTTTAAATATTTTTCACACAGTCTCATTCCGGTATACGTGGGATCATCTCTTAACCTACGGTGATCCCACAATAACTATGGATGGATGTTAATTTTCCCTTTCCAGGGCTCTTAAGCATACCATCACAGTTTAATCCAAATACATATTAAAGTTCTAACTAGATTTTATTCATTAAAATTAATATGTTTTCTGAGATAATCTAAAAGCATCTTAAATACGTTTTCTGCCCCATCTTTCCCGTATTCATTTCTTGCTAGGAGGGGATCGCCGAGAACTCCAATTGGCGAAACCTTGTCAGTACCACTGGTAAGCATAGTTTTCCTCATATCAGTTAAATTTCCTGTCGAACCTTTTTGGAGCTTATCCATTCTTACCAGATTTTGATCGATGTACATCATAAGAGACGTTTCACCTACCCCGGAATGAGCGCCCACATCATCCGGTTTTAATCCAGCATCCAAACAAGGTTTTGAGATTGCGTTTGAAAATTCAGTAAAACTTGGATATGTTAGAACCATTTCCTTACCGTATTTAATATTCAACTCCCTGCATGCATCATTGCAACTATCGAAATCGCCACCATGACCGGGGATATAAATAACATACTTAAATCCATGATTAATAAGATTTGTGGCAGTTATTAGGAGTATGGCTTTAAGTAGGTCTCTGGAAATTGATATTGTGCCTGGGAAAGCCAAATGATAATCTGAAAAGCCAAAATTTATTGTTGGTGCAATTATGCTGTTACCTAGTTCTTGCGCTAATTTATTAGATATAAATTCAGCTATGAATGAATCGGTACCCTCTACCATATGAGGGCCGTGTTGTTCTGTTGATCCTACAGGTATAATACATATCGCATTTCCTTTATTTATTACGTTCTTTATCTCTACCCATGTCATATAAGCCAATTTTTTTACCTGCTTAGCCATTTACAACACCTATGTTAATATGGATACCGCTTTATAGGTATCAATCCATTTATGCCTCTTTAACCTTTCTTAATCAACTCAGAGCCTCGTTCTGCATTTGTGATGTAAAATCCGATTATTTCACCAACAAATTCACTCAATCACACTTACGATGCTTTACATCCTTTGGACAATGCGAGGCCGGTCTATTTAGCGTTATTCCTGGAGTGATAAGACCTTTGATCCTTAAGAACCCAGTAAATAGCCTAGAGGAGCTTGTTTGATGCTGCTATTATTGCCTTGCTCTTTCCATTTCACTTTGCAAGGTTCTTGTAGAATTATGTTATTGATGATCCAGGACCATTGATCATGTGTGAGTGAAGTGCCTCAAAAATAATCCACCTGAGATGCCTTGAACCTGGTATGCGATCCTGCGTTGTTGCATTATATCAGAGGACTGCCTTACCGAAGGTACCATGCCTGCGTATGTTATGAGCTTCTCTTAATCGCTGAACTTTCCGATGCTGCCAATCTCAGAATAAATGACCAGCGCTGAAAAACTGTTCTCAAATCTGTCCTTCCTGACTATCTTTCAATCCTCATCCAGAATGGTGTATAAAGTTATTTTGAATGTAAATCCTTTCCTGCATATGCGAGATTATCTCATGTCTGAGGATCCCACAACAACAATGGGTGGATGTTAATTTTCCCTATTCAGCACTCTTACTCATATCATCACAACTAGTGAATTTCATAAAATTTATTATCTTTGTACTTATTTGAATTAATGAGTCTTGATTTTTCTAAGCAGCACATTCTTGTTACAGGTGCAACCAGTGGAATTGGAAGGGAAATAGCAATAAATTTTTTTAAATTAAATGCCTCAAGAATATTTGTAACTGGGAGGAGATTTGAACTGTTGGAATCTTTACGAACGGAAATGAATGATACCGGGCGTATTATACCCTTTCAGGCGGATCTTTCAAAGGAAAAAGAGGTTCTAAGGCTTGGAAAGCATATATTAGATAACGGTGGTGTTGACATCATAGTTCATTCGGCTGGTAGCAACAGCAAGCATTCCCTCTTTGACGTCACTAATGACGAATGGGATAATATCATGAGCACTAATGTAAAGTCGGCTTTTATATTAATTAAGGAATTGATACCAGAAATGATAAAAAACCAATACGGAAGGATTATCATATTATCTAGTGTAGTAGCACGTACTGGGGGATTAGGGCATGCAAATTGTGCATACGTTTCCTCAAAGGGCGCGATAAATGCACTTGTTAAAAATACAGCTGTTTTTGCCGGAAAGTATGGTATAACTGTAAATTCTGTATCTCCATCATTTGTAGAAACAGAAATTCTTGAAAAGTCCGGTATAAATCAAATCAAAGATAACCTTATAAAATTGCATCCAATAGGGCGCTTGGGAACGATTAAAGACATTGCAAATGCAGTTTTATTTTTAGCAAGCAAAGATAATGGATTTGTAACAGGGCAGGATATAGGTGTCAATGGTGGGTATGTAATGTATTAATTATATTATGGTGAGGCAATGAAAGTATCAGTAATAGGTTCAGGATCAATGGCAGATATAGTAATGGATTATTTTTCTAAAAATAAATTTGGTATTGAATTCGGATATATTTATGGTAGGCATAAAGATAAGGCAGAATACCTTTGCAACAAATATAAATGCGGAGTTCCAACAGATAATTTAAACATGGTAATTGGGGATGAAGATACTGAAATATATGTTGAATGCGCCTCCCAGGAGCTTGCAAAGAAAATTCTTCCAGAAATTATAGAGAAAAAGAAGAAAGTTATAATTATGAGCGTTGGAATTTTTAATGATGACTCATTTAGCAAAAATATAACCCATATGCTACAGGGCGGTAGTGGAAAATTATTTTTGACCCATGGGGCAATAGGTGGACTAGATGCCGTTAAAAGTGCCTCTCTAGGGGATATATATTATGCTAGCCTTGAAACAAGAAAAAATCCAGCTTCATTAGGCATTGAAGGTGAAGAAAAAGAGAAAGTTCTTTTTGAGGGGCCAGCTAGAATTGCTGTGTCTTTATATCCAGCAAATGTCAACGTCGCAGCCATATTAAGTATTTATTCATTGGGTTTTGACAAGACTATGGTAAGAATCGTAAGTGATCCGGCAGTTCATTCAAATATTCACACAATAAATATAACAGGCAGTACAGGTAGCATGAAATTTATATTTGAAAATAAACCATCTACCCTTAATAAGAAGACCAGTGCTTTAGCTGCTTATTCACTTATAAGTAAACTTATTGAGCTCAGTGTTCTTTAAACGCTGTTTGATCCGGCCTTATTCCAATATGCTCTGGAAGGGGGCAACTCATTCCATGAAGTGGGTATGTCTATAACTATTCCTTCATGCGAATTGATAGCCTTTTTAATTATGCTATATATATCAGAGGTATCAGAAATTCTTACACCGTTTATTCCCATTGCCATAGCAATATCAGCATAATTCACAGAAGGTAGGTCTGTTGCTATAAATTTATTGCCCAATTCAGCCTGCTCTTGTTTTATCATCCCAAAAGAAGAATCATTAAATACTATTAAAATAGGTGACAGATCGTGCTGTTTTATCAACCCAAGGTCGCTCATACCAGAAAGAAAACTTCCATCACCTGTTATTGCTATAATATTCGAATCGGGTAAAACGAGGGATGCTCCTATACTTCCTGGTACTGCAAATCCCATACTATCGTAGTTTCTCGAATGAAGAAATTGCCCAGGAAACTTGAATTTAATACAGTCATTTATCCAAGCCCCACCAGCTGAACCTGCATCTCCAATAATTATCGTATTATCATCTAATAACTCGTTTATAGCTTCCATTACAACATAAGGATTAACATGGGTTGTTCTCGCTTCTGCAAGTTTAATTTTGTTATATTCGTCAAGTCTTTTAGATATTATTTCACGGGACCTAAGTAATTTCATCATTTGATCACTTTTAGTACCATCTTTCGATATTGGTATTTCTTCTAAAAGATCGTTTAAAATAGTTTTTATATTACCGAAAAGACCTTTAGAGTTTTCCCATTCCGTACCCGTTTGGCTTATATATATTATATCTCCAGAAAAATGTTTATATAACCATCTGTCTTCCATCGAACCCGGCGTTATACCAATACATATCACAAGGTCTACGTTTCGTAGTACCATCATTGCCATTGGATTTGAAAACTGTCCAACACTACCACAGTATCTTGAGTCATCCCCGCCAAATGAGTCGGGATAATGTCTTGGCGTGATCACAAACGATCTTGTCCTATGAATAAACTCAATTAACTCAGAAAATGCTCTATCTCTCTCTACACCCTTGCCAACAAAAGCAACAAAAGATTGAGTTCTGACAACTTTATCAACAATAAAATTAAAAGTTGTACCATATACTTTGTATGTTTTATTTTGCATAACGGATTTAAAGCCTTTATATGTAACATCAGACTTAGAAGAAATTATAGAATCAATGATACCAATATGTACAGGACCTTTTCTATCAGTCATTGAAATATTATATGCATCTATTATAGAACTTTCAAGCATTTCTTCACTTGATACTAAGATACTTCTTTTTGCAATATGATCAAATATTTTCTCTAGAAATCTAGGATCATCAACTCCATGAAATGCTTCTTTAGGGCTGTTTTCAGGGAGTGTAGCTGATATGTGTATTAAAGGTGAGTTAGCAGTATATGCCTGTGCAAATGGAGTAATTATATTAGTAGAGCCAGGTCCTGCAGTGGTAAGAATTGGTATAGGCTTGTGAAGTATTCTAGCTGAGACATCAGCCATAACAGCCCCATTTGCTTCATTTATAACTCCCACCTTTCTAATTTTTTTGCTTCCATAAATATTAGAGGTCACTGGTAAGATCTGACTGCCTGGTTGAATGTATATAATGTCTGTATTTTCGGATTCCAAAGTTTTTGTGAATATCTCATATGATTTCATTTAAACACCTTTCAAATATAAAATGCCTATAGTGAAATTGGTTCTTCTCCTTTTATTGATACGTAATTTTCAATGTTTCCTGAAAAAACATTAAACACTCTCGTTTTTTCTGTTCTGAAACCAGGTGGTGGTAGATGACCCCATAGTTCTATACGTCTATATTCCTCCTGCCATATAAGAGGCTTCCAGTCTGAACCATCTATATAATAGTCCCCCGTAAAAAGTTCTATTCTGTTACCGTCGGGGTCCCTAGTATATATAAATAGACCATTAGTTGCACGGTGCCTGCCTGGACCATATTCAATCTGATCTATGAGATTCTGTGAACCCAGAATATCGCAAATCCTTATTATGTCCTCAATATCCCTTACCCTAATTGCTATGTGGTGTACAGCAGGACCTGACGCCCTGAAGAATGCTATATCGTGGGTAGTTCTACCTCTTGCTAGGAATATTCCAGTTATTTGCTTGTGATCTTTTTGTATCTCTTCTGTTTCTATAAAAGAAAGTTTATTTTTATAGAAGTTGATTGCTTGATCCATCAATGTAGTATGTACTGTTATATGATCGAGTCTTAATGGGAAAGCTCCCCTCATATTTTTATAATCTTCATGATGGAAATCATTTCTTTCAATACCGGTTGAGAATTCAACTGGAAAACCTGCGGGGTCTTGAAATCTTATGCTTTTGGTTATATGCGGTTCTTTAGTAGTCTTATATTCTATTTTATTTTCTTTACACAGCTCAGCAATAATTTCAAGATCATCCTCAGATGGTACCTTGAATGACATATGATCAAGACCAGGTGCATCCCACTGCACTAATTTTATACTAAAAAACAAGCTTTCTTCATTACATTTTAACAAAGTCCCAGAACGCGTGTTCTCCACAACTATCATGCCTAAAGTATCTCTGTAATATTTTAAAGATCTATCAATATCCTTAACTCTCAGCTCTATGTGAGATAAACCTGAAATGTCAAACATTAAAGACATAACAGCTGATAATATTTAAGAGTTATCTGGGTGTAGGACTTTTATGGGATCATTAAGAGATCGAGATATGGAAAATTAGCTTGAATCCATTATTATAGGCTTTCTCATCTTTTAACAACTGACGATTTTCATTATCTCCCATGGTCTGTTTCCTGTTTTGATGTTTGATACAATCATGAGATTGTATGCAATTGCCTTAAGGCCAATTGCAGTGTCATATGATCTGTCTGTACTGGATCCGATCAGATTCAGACAGAATGAGCATGGAGAAACACTTATATAGGGGGAGAGTCAAGGGAGGGGGAGTTATCAATCTCTCTCCCGTTCATGAGGTGAAGGTATGGTAGGCAAGGGCACATACAGGACCAAAGAAGAGAAGGCAAGGATTGTGATGGAAGTGCTTTCAAACTCGACGACAATATCAGAGATCTGCAGGAAATACAATGTTGCCTCATCCGCACTGTACAGGTGGAGGGATGAATTCATCGCTGGCGGCACAGCTGCCATGGAACATGGCAGATCAACAGCTGAAGCATCCCTCCTTAAGGAGATAAACGAACTCAAGGGCATAATTGGTGAACTGACAATAGCAAACGAAACTCTAAAAAAAATTCAAGCCACAAGGAGAGGTGGGAAGCCATGACTGAGCTCATTGCAAATGGTATTTCAAAATCCAGATCAGCTTCCCTTACAGGCATTGCAAGGTCCATGATCTACTATGAACACAGAAAGAGAAAACAGCAATACGATGCTGATCTGGAAAGACGCATTTCCAGTATTGTGGAAGAAAGACCGTCATACGGCACAAGAAGGGTAACGG
>JAJZXP010000097.1 GCA_021806345.1 Thermoplasmata archaeon
TACCTGAAAAATTCAGGAAACAGGAATAAACTGCAGGAAAGGGACTACACAAAACGTATATGGATCAGCGGTAGCTATGGATATGTTACATTAAATCCCAGCTAAGGAAACTTATTATAGGATGCTTGTATAGTTCCGATAATCCGGTGTGAAAAATGGTTTTAGTGAGGGTTTTTGGAAAACCCCATGAATCTTTTTGTCATTAAGTCATATGAAGAGAAAACTAATGATCAAATTGATAATTTTACAGCGCAGGATTATCGGCATAACAAAGTCTCTACGGAAGTTTTCATCAGTTAGTGTTAGAATGACATATATTTTCCCAATTCCCAACCACATCGTGCCTAGGCTGTGGTTAACCACTGGAAACATTGTGATACTAAATTTTCCAACTATATTTTTGCTTTCCACCACCAGGAATATTCTATTCAGAACCAATGTATAAATATTGCAAAATGAATCGGGCGGTCATAATATGATTTTTCTTATCAGATGAAGGTAAGTACAATGTTCCAAGAAGAGAGAAGCCTTGGTTAATATTGTGAATTTACGCTACAGGATGGGAGAACTCTATAGTGGTACTTCATGAATTTCACATGAATTCTGTCTCCAATCTTGGGCGGTTCATCCGCTTCAACAGGCAAATATAATTTGAATCCCTCATCCATCTCAACGATTGACCAATATTGGTTTATTTCAAACACGGTAAGGGAGATTATTTTCCCTTCACCTTTGGCTTGTTTAACACCAATGTTGCGACTGCTGCATTTTGGACAAAGGCTCCTCGGATAATAGAATCTGTACTTGCAATCTTGGCACTCGATATAAGAAAGCCTAAACTGATAAAAATTGAAGTAGTATTGTTCATATATTCCATCTAGAAACATCTATTTCTCCCCCAGTATTATGGATACGGAATGACTCCGATGCCATCCACCAATACCATTCAGAAATATCTTCCGTGCACCGTTTACCTGATTTCCGCGTGCAAGTCCATTAAGCTGTAACAACGCTTCGTAAAGGAGTATGCTTCCGCTCATGTAAGCTGGCTGTCCCATGTTCAATGAGCCGCCATTAGTGTTGAGCGGTAGATCACCATTGTTAGAAAATGTTGTTTCTGCACAAAATTTACCTACCTTTCCTTTTTTTACAAGTCCGATGTCTTCAAGTTGCAGCATAATGGTGATACTGAAGGAGTCGTAAAGTTCGAAAACATCACATCTTGCGATATCTTCTCTGAATTCCTTGGAGCTATCTTCAGCAGGGGTAACCGTTATGTCATCTATTTCTGGTGGCAGGTCTGGCCAATGTGCCTCCCCATATTTAAGAACACCTATATCCCTCATATTTTTAGATTTTTTAGATACAATAAAAGCATGAAACCCATCCACAGGATATACTATTTCCAGCAAATGCATAGGTGAAGATATCACCTTGGAAGACAAGACATCCTCCACAGATATGGGGGTGTTGAACATTGCTCGCGAGGAAGAAATGGCGTTCTTTCTCATCTTAACAACAAGTTCCGCTCTATCTTCATCACTTGTTCCATACAGCTGGCTATGCTTGGCAGCTACCAGAGCATAATCCGTTACGGGGTTGTAATTTGGATAAAGCCGAATCAGGTCTCTAAATGGTGTGTTAGAAACACTTGAGATCGTGTCCCCCAGAGAATCAACTGTGGCCTTCTGTTTTCTTACCAATGACCCTTTTCCTCCAAACAGAAGGAGGATATTGTTTGCTCTACCATTTCTTATGAGCATCTCCGCTCGTTCAAGGGCAGCGAAAACACTTGGTCCACCAAAATCAATTACTTCTATAGTTTTAGGCTTGATATTTAGATAAGTCGACAATTGGTCAGTAAAAAAATGCAGGTAGATCTCTTTACCAAAAACTCCTGGCAGGTAAGTTGTTATCAGACCGTCAATATTTTCCCTACCAATGTCAGATGCCTCAAGCGCTGATACTACAGCTTCATCCATAAGTTCCCAGGAACTACCACTGTAATTCTTATACACCTTTTCAGAGAAGCCAGATATCATTCCTTAACCTCCTTTAGAAGTTTGACTACATCCCTTCTGTTTATCTTTCCGGAGGGGGACAATGGAATACTATCTATGAAATGTATTTCCCTCGGAATCTTAAAACTTGAGAGTCTCTGCCTACAAATGCCTAGAATTTCATCCTTTACTGTATCCTTTATTAACGATTCATTTTTTTTCAACTTTACATATGCTATAGGTATTTCACCTCGGAAGGAGTCTTCTCTCCCTATAACAATCACATCTTCCACACTGCTTACCTGCCTAATCAAGTTTTCAACCTCTACTGGCCAGATCTTGTATCCGGAACTGTTTATTATGTTCTTTAAACGGTCAATTATATACACCCACCCTGCTTTGTCAATAAATGCTATGTCTCCTGTCCTGAAACCATTTTCTGTGAAAGTCTCATCCAGATTAAGCTTATATCCTTGATAGGAATCTATTACCTGTGGGCCTGATACTATCAATTCCCCTGTCTTTTTATGATTAAATGAACTAACATTCTCTAATGATCTCAAGGTCAGCACTGTTTGGTAAACCGGCTTACCTGAGGATACAATGGCGCCATGAATTTTTATCGGCCCTTTATAGGGATAATCCCAAAGTGTAACTGGAGATGTTGTTTCTGTGAGACCATACGCCATGTGTATCCATTTTCCTGTAAGTCTATTCCAATCCATTTCAGTTTTTACAGACATTGGCATACCACCCGCGGACCAGAGCCTCATGCTTTTGAGATCACTTTTAATGTTTGGGAGGGCAGACCATTCATTCAACATGGCCCGATAAGCCGTAGCCACATACATAGTAATGGTTGTCCTTTCATTCTTAATAAGGGAGTGAGTCTCTTTTGGTGAAAATCTGTAGGGAAGCACCAATGTTGATCCACATAATGATGATAGAGCAATTCCAAAAATCAAACCTGTTATGTGAAAGAAAGGTGATACCCCCAGATTTATGTCAGCAGACGTTACATTAAACCATTTCTCGTAAATGGTTGTAGCTGCTTGAATATTACTTTGTCTAATCATTGCGGCTTTTTGGTTTCCAGTTGTGCCAGAAGTGTATACGAGAAGACGGACGATAGAATCTCCGGATATTTCATTGCCAAATGAGCTCTTTTTCCTTAAATCTAGTTGTTCTGCCTGGGTATGCACAGTTTCCGGAAATATTGCCTTGATGCTTTCCGGAAATAACCCAAAGGTTTCAGGGTCGGTGTAGAGAATGGTAAGTTGGTCACTTTCCTCGATACCCTTAAATTTGTCCGAAAACTCTGAACTTATAATTAATATTGAAACATTAGATTCTCGGATTTTATACTTGATTTCTTCAGTGCTATCCATTGGACTCAGCGGAAGAAATACGCAATTATTCATCCAAGTTGCGTATTGACATATTATGAATTGTGGTATGTTTTCAGATATAATTGCAATTACGTCTCCGGAGACTATCCCGACACCGAAAAACTGTTCTGCGACACTATTGGTATAACTAACAAAATCAGCGTAAGTAATCGAATTTCCCATGTATCGTATGAAACAGTTATCCGCAATAGTCTCACTGTTACGTTTCATAATTTCTATTAAGTCTGTCATAGGCTGAAACCACCATTAATGCCTATCAGTTCTCCTGTGATGTAACTGCTACTGTCATCCATGAGAAACTTCACAGCGTTTGCAACGTCCTCCGGTTCACCCATTTTTCCAAGAGGTATGCGCTCAATGAATTTGTTCTTGATCTTCTCTGGAACTCTTTCTGTCATTGGAGTTCTTATGAACCCCGGTACAATAACATTGCAGGTGATTTTATATCTGCCCAATTCCTTCGATAATGTCCTTGTAAATCCAATTACGCCAGCCTTGGCAGCCGCATAGTTTGCTTGGCCAATGTTTCCATTCCAACTAGCAGAGGAGATGTTCACGATACGTCCTCCTCCATTAGAAATGAGCGATTCCAGCAAAATGCTTGTGACATTGAACATGCCGTATAGATTCACTTTCAAGACTTGGTCCCACTCATCGAATGTCATCTTCTTGAAGAGAGCATCACGATTAATTCCCGCATTATTCACAATACCATACAGAACGGTGTTCCCCAGTGTATAGTCCTTAAGCGTAAGCTTACACTCTTCGTAATTTCCAACATCACACTTTCTTCCTCTGACAGTAGATCCTGCTCTCTCAGCTATTTCCCGTGCTTTTTCATAAACGGTGGAACTGATATCTAACATTTCAACGTTATATCTATTTAGCGCGAGTTTCTCGGAAATCGCGTAACCTATTCCGCTGGAGGCCCCTGTTACTAATACAATTCTTGACTCTTTATTCAAAATTACCATCTCCCGTTTTTCTAATGGATATGGTCATAAGATAAGTCATATAAAAACAAGGTATATAGGGCTTTTCCCAGCAAAAAAACCTCTTTTAGACCACCATTATGTGTCCTCTTCCTTATGTTTTCATTTTGAAGGATAAATCTCCAAAGAACACTTTTCCATTTACCTTTGCTTGCAACAAGAGGCTGTGAAAGCTGATTATCCTCATTCTCACAGGGGATATTTCTGGGTCTATCCACTTCAATTGGTGTTATACAATTAGAGTTTGGATTATTTTTCATATCGAAACATAATATAGAATTTAATAACTTACTATCTTGATATATCAACATGTCTCTTTAATTAGCCTCTGATGAAATTACAAAAGAATATTTCCAAAAACCCTCACGAAATCCTTTTTCATGACCTAATGATCAATATGCATGAATCTGCTGCTGTCAAGTTTCCCCGAATGGTACAATGGATCGTTCTGTCAGAGGTAACATGCTTACCATGGAGAGTATTCGCAGGAATCTCCGAATATCACGAATAAAGTCAATGGTGGAACATCCCTATGCATCCTTCAAGGGTATGTTCCATTTCTTCCAAGTCATGGTCACGACAGTACCGAGGGTGGGGGTGAAAATTTAATGCCAAGATTTCTTGAACGTACAGCATAAGCCATCGGCATTCATGAAAAATACAGTAAGAATAGGGATAAAATTATCCCCATCAGAGTGAATTTGAAGAAATTCAGACTGATTTTCACAATCGTTCCGATGAATCATTGAAAATTGGATGGTTTTGGGAAAACCTCATCTTTTTATTGTCTATCCGTATGTAAAGCTGATGAAAAACGCGAAATATATATATCATATAGTGCTGCACCACGACTCCTGCTGGACACGCTTCACAACAGAGGAATACAAGGATCAGTTGATGTCAAGAAGTTACAACAATGGAGTATTGCAGGCTGTCAGGGTTGTCAGTTATAGAAAAGATCTGCGAAGGTTATTCCTCAATATACGTAGGAATTTTGATTTCAATAACATCAGTATCATCAGGCACGGTTCAATGCAATACTACATTATGGATATGACACTCCCTTCCCAGGGTTCGACGATCCATCTTTTCGACAAACTGAAAATTCAAACTCTAAACGCCTCTGTGCATTCAGGTTATGAGACTTATGATATTTTTGCAGTGGAGCAAGACTACGACCATCTCTATACATCACTTAAAAAGGAAGAGGATGTGAGAGTGGTAAAGATGTACAGGGAGAACTTAGAAAACGAAACAAACAAGGAAATATGGGGTTCAAATTTAACTGATACTTTACTTACTCCTAAAGAGAAAATGGTAGTTCAATGTGCTCTAAGGAACGGTTATTTCGACAAGGCACGAAAAATCAATCTTTCGGAGCTTGCAATCATGATGAATCTCTCTAAGGAGAGGGTGTCATCAATCCTTAAAAATGCCCAAAAAAAGGTATTCGGCTCTCTATTTTCAAAATAATGAAGCAACTATAAAATATAGTGAGGTGTCCAAGGATCAATGGAATGTTCGATAATTGTCAGGCATTATTAATCCAATAATATTGATGGGATATGCAAGCGAACCATATCCCGCTGCTTTTGGGAAGAGGATAAGATTGTTTCTGAAGATCGGAAGAGGAAATTCCCCAGCAGGATTATTGTGAAGATCATTGTGAACCTTTAGATTTACGGCATTTCATACAGATCCTCAGGCAAATTCTTCAACAATCATCCGGAACTCATGAATCGCGTTGATACGTTGAAGATTCTAGATTGCCGCTCTCTATCATACAGAACTCTGAGAATGGACTGGCATGAGATCAATGCTGGCATCATTGATCTTATTGAATCCAATGTGGGATAATGCTGCCATAGATAGCTTCATTGTTAAGACTTGCAAGCATACAACTGCGCAGAGACAAGGGAGATCAGGAAAATATAAAGATCCTGGCAGTTTGTGGGTTATAGATCAAAGGGATTTTAATAAGGCAGGAAAACACATCTTGCCCAGAACATAGATTCCTCTGCATTAGGGGAATGGAAGGTGACCACTGCATCCATTCATGACAGTATAATGGCCTTTCCGATGGTGGATGCCGTCAGAGATCATGAATACATCCTCATGGATGCCGCCTATGATTACATCATGGATGACGTGCTCCCTTTATCACTTAGACAGTTATAAGAGAGATAATATACTGTTAAAGGTATATAAGGGGGAGTCCAGAGGGGGATTTACAGACCTCCTGCACACTCTCTTTGGAATGGGTGATTTACATGCCTGAGAAATTCACAGTTGAACAGAAGGAACAGATTGTCATTGAATCATTTACAGCAACAAACATTGCTGAACTGTGCAGAAGGCATGGAGTATCTGTTGCACAGTTCCACAGATGGAAGGAACGTTTCCTTGAAGGTGGAAGGAAAGGTCTGGGTGAATCGTCAAGAGGAAATGAATACCAGAAAGAAATCGATGATCTGAAGCGTCTTGTTGGAGATCAGGCTCTGGCCATAGATGCTTTAAAAAAAAGTCGACCAGGGAGGAAAGGATGATGGCTGTGGGCACTCTTAAGAAAGAAATGCCGGTTGCAAGGATATCCAGGGCAATGGATATCCCCAGATCATCCATATATTACAGTAAGATGGAAAAATCCAGCAGAAAGCCCAGGGTTTCCGGAAGCATTGAAACTGAAATAAAGAGGATATCAGGAGAGAGAACAACATAAGGTTACAGGAGGATATGGACACTTCTGAGGAATTCCGGCATCCATGTGAACATAAAGACTGTCCGGAGGATAATGAGGAGAAACGATCTGGCACTGCCATATGCAAGGCATAAGAACCGTACCAGAAGAAAGGATCTCACCAAGCCTGATGACATAAACAGGTTGTGGGAGACCGACATCCATTATGTCAGTACGGTTCATGACGGAATGCACTATCTTATGAGCATAAAGGACTGCTTCAGCAAAAAATGGATATCCTATGTGCTTTCAAAAACATGTACGGCAAGGGACTGCATCAAGGCAGTTGAGAAGGCCTATTCCATCAGGTTCCCTGATGGAAATCACCATGATCTCATTCTTAGAACGGACAATGGACCACAGTACATATCAGAAGTGTTCAAGAACACAGTGAAGATTCCTGGAATAAGATCTGAATATATCCAGAAACATACGCCTAAAGACAATGGAGATATTGAATCGTTCCACAACTCGCTTAAGACGGATTACATATGGGTCAACGATCTGGAAACATTCGAGGATGCCAGGAATCTGATGGAACATGCGTTCATCGACTACAACACTGTAAGGCCGCATTCATCCATTGATTATCTTCCACCGGATGAATTTGAAAGAAGATTTCGTGAGGAAGATGGCTTCATGGATAAATTCCTGGAAGAGAGAAAAAGAAAGGAGGAGAAAATAATGAAAAACAGAATTGAAAGGAAAAGGAGGTTGATGGAAAATGTCTCATTGGAAGACGGAATATCTGTCCAGAATTAAGGGGGGCAGATCACCTTCCGTCATAGATACTACTAACCTCTCCGGCTTCTTGCAGTGCTTTGCTGATCCTTTCCCTTTCGGTTATAGATCGAACTACCACTACTCAGCCACCTCTCGGGGCATGTTCATGGACACTGCAAGATCTCCCGAGTTATCCAAAATATCTTTCATTCCATGCAGCTGGCAGGACACCGGGAAGGCTGATGCAGTATTGCAATTCTCCAATGCATCAGTAACAGTCTTCTCTTTCCAGAGACAAGATCGACCCTTCCATTTGGGGCTCACGGTGCTATATTCCATTCGCTTTCGCTGCTGCCTGGGATTTTGCGGATAGCATAACTTCAAACGTATCGTCGCCGGTACGCATGTATGCTTTGCTAAGCACGTGAATTGCAAATTCCTGCTATCAGACTTACACTGACCAGACATATTTATTCCTCGGCGTGCCTCTGGACTCCCCCTTATATACCTTTAACAGTATATAAGTGTGTTGCACAATTCAATAGGCATGTGTCATCTCTCTTAGAACATTGTAATACTGCACCTTCAGTGCAATCTCCTGAACTATGTAATCAGGCCTATTGGCCTTTATCACCTCTCCCATGGTTCTCTTCAGGCTCGAGAAATATATCTCCACATGCCATCGTTTTCCATAATCAACGGATTCCTTCCATTCCTTTTCCGGTGTACTCCGGATCTGCCTGGCTATTCTCGCCCTGGCAGGTGATCCCCTGCTCCTTGTGGATGCATTCTTCCTGGGCGGTATTACTGTATTCTCACCTAATGAGTTGTATATGGCCTTTGAATCATAACCCCTGTCTGCGAATATCCTTTTGATTCTGTCCTTTACAGACTTCAGCAGTTCCTTTCCGGCCTTTGCATCATGCACATGTTCATCAGTGATGGAAAAGGACATGGCTGACACGTCATTTATGGATATGACAGCATGAAGCTTTGACCATCCCCTCCTTGCTTTTTTCCATTTTGATCCAAGATAATCACCCCTGATGGTGATCTTGAAGCCTGTGGAATCAATGGCGCAGTCCACAGGCTTCCCATCATGTGATTCAAGATTCGGGACAATTTTTCTTATTCTTCTGAATATGCTTGTGTAGCAGACAGCTGTTATTCCGGTGATCCTTGCAAATATTCTGGCAATTCCCTCCAGTGATCTGAAGGGAACATTGTACACTGCACGTAATTTTGCAAGGAATGTTATGAACGCATTTGGCGTCCTGTAGGGATGGCCTCTCTTTCCCCTGTTGTTATCTGCAAGGAGATTCCTCCAGTTCATTAGAAATGATGGGTCCATGAGATCCTCAATTCTATTCACAAGAGATCGGTTGTACCTGTCATACCTTCTGTTCGAACCGATCCAATA
>JAJZXP010000037.1 GCA_021806345.1 Thermoplasmata archaeon
CAATCCAGGATCGAGGTTTAAAGATATCTGGTCTGATAAACAATGCTGGGCTTGTCCGTCTAGGTACAGTAAAGGATTTTGACGACAGTGACTGGGATGACGTTTTTTCATTAAACCTTAGGGCTCCCGCGGTCCTTGTAAAAAATGCGCTCAAGATTTTTGATAAACCGGGTTCGATTGTAAATATCAGCTCTGCGGCCGGCATTAGGTCAGGTACGACACCTGCAGCTTATGAAGCTTCCAAAGCAGCTCTGATTCATCTGACAAGATCAATGGCTATCTCCCTTGGTCCGGATATCAGAGTAAATGCAATTGCACCCGGCTGGATCCTGACAGATCTAAACAAAGGATATCTGGAGAGCGATGGAGTAAAGGAGAAGATCCTGAGAAGAACACCGATTAAGCGATTAGGCACAGCAAAGGATGTTTCCGATGCAGTCAGGTTTCTTATGTCTGAAAAAGCATCGTTCATTACCGGCCAAACAATCTCAGTTGACGGTGGAATAACACTATGAATCGAGGCGCTTTACTTTTTAAACTCACAATTTTTGGCTAGTTGCTCCCTAGCTTCTCTTTTCAAGTTAGTTTTACCTAATAAAGTACCTTTTCCTACAAAGTAAGATTAGGAAGCACATAGGAAAGTCTAAATAACATACAGCCAATATATTGATATGGTATATGCCGATCTTAGAGGATTTATAAACAGATTAAAAATGGAAAATGAGTTGGTAAGTATTGAGGAGGAAGTAGATCCGGATCTTGAGATAGGTGCTATAACTAGAAGAACTTTCGACCTTAATGGACCAGCGATACTGTTTGAGAAACTTAAGGGCTACGAAAGAAATTATAGGTTCTTTTCAGGAATGATTTCCACTTATCAAAGGTTCGCTCTGGCGTTGGAACTAAAAAAGAATACTTCAGTAAAAGATATTATTAGGACTTATTATGAGAGAATAAAAACACCCATTCCACCAAAGCTTGTTCAGAGTGCACCAGTAAAAGAGAATATATTAACTGAAGATGAGATAAATCTTTTTAAATTCCCTACACCAAAATGGAACCCAAAGGATGGAGGCCCATTTATAGGAACGTTTGGGTGTGTAATTACTAAGGATCCGGAGACTGGGTGGGTCAACACAGGCGTTTATCGAATGATGATACACGATTCAAAAAGTACGGGCATGTTTATTGTTCCAGCTCAACATATTGGATATCACTTTCAGAAGTATAAGAATTTGAATAAACCGATGCCGACAGCAGTCGCCATAGGCGTAGATCCTACAATAGTCTTAGCAGCTTGTGGTCGTTTTGCGTTCAATGTTAATGAGATGGAAATGGCCGGTGCTTTAAGAGAGGCACCGGTTGAGATGGTCAAATGTGAGACAGTTGACTTATACGTTCCTGCAACTGCAGAAATAGTTCTAGAAGGGATAATAGATCCGAAAAAACTTAGACCTGAGGGTCCATTTGGAGAATATACTGGATACTATGAGGGGGGAATTCAGGAGAGACCTGTATTTGACGTAAAATGTATAATGCACAGAAATGATCCCATTAATACGGGAACACTTGAAGGAAAGCCAATCGTAGAAGATCACCTTATAATGTCTGTAGGTAATAGTGCACTCAGTAGAAAAGCCCTGATAGATGATCTTGGCATCCCTGCTATAAATGATATCGCTTACCATCCATGGTCACCATCAAATCACCTAGTCGTAATAGCAACTGAAGGAAATCCATATCCGGGGCATGATAAGCATGTTGCTTCAGCTCTTTGGGGAACTAAGGTTGGTGCGGGAGCTGATTGGGTCGTCATTGTTGATAAAGATATAGATATAACCAATCTCAATGAAGTGATCTGGGCAATGTGCACTAGATGTAAGCCAGATCGAGATATTACAATAATTCCAAACTTTTATGATTTTGTTGGACTAATACCTCAAGGGAGAGAACCAAATCTTATAAAACAAAGAAAAGGACTAGCAAAGGTAATCATCGACTGCAGGTTCCCAGCATGGTTCAAATCTGAAGAAACACCAGTTGTTTCCGATTTTTTAGGGTTCCCAGAAGAAATTAGAAATCAGGCAATTGAAAAACTCCAGAAAGCTATGACTGGAAAGAGTTAAGACAGGGATCCTTAAACTTTCCCGCGAAGGATGCGCTGTGGTTCAGGAATTCAGAGCAACGGATATAAGGTAAACGGCAGAAATATAGCAATAAAAATAGGAAAGACGAAGAGCAATTTCTTTGTTGAACATGATATAAATGTCTTAAAGGAAAGGTGAGTGATCATCGATATGGATCGTTTTCGTCCACATTGTGGGATCGTACGGGTTGAACATGGTCATGGAAGCGAGTAGCACAATAGACGGAATAGCACACTATGTGGTGGAATATTGAAGTGACATAGGTGTTGCCCATTAAATGAAACTGGGGAAGACCCATCGAGCATTAAGAATACCGACAGAACGATGCACACATCCTTCAGGAACTAAACAAACTGCAATAGACATCGAAAACTTCTCTACAATCTATGAACATCCTGCGACCAGGGATATGTGCAAGAATCATGAATTTCTTGTAAAAAATATAACAGATGTCAGGAACTGCATCAGAGATCAGTTCTACAGGCTGGTCATTGACTTCAGAGATTTAAACAGAAAGACAGAATATGATATTAGTTCAGCCAGTACCATTTTCAATGTCCTCGCAAATGAACTTGGACCCTGACCCATGAGATATGATATCTTGACAGGATCATAGGGAAGAAGTTGAATCAAGTCATTAGGAACCAATCATATAATCGATCGCGGGCAGGCTGTTTTGGTGCCCTTGCTCTAGCTTCTGAGATTGGTGATAGATCAGGATCCTGGGTGATGATAATATATTCTCATATGCTGGCCTTGTACCCAAGATATATAAGTCGGGAAAGAGGGAATAGAAGGGAGACATAGCAAAGGACAACATATCCTAAAGTATCTTTTAGTTAAATTTGCACAGATACATTTGATGATAGATGAACCCCCGCTAACCAATGACGCGTTTAAAATAACTGCAGCCGCATGATCTGGACAATATACTACATCGCTCAAAAAGAGGCGATGAGTTTGAATATGATCTGCTGCATACAGCGTAGTTAGAATTTAAACTCTCAAATACTGAAGAAGAACAGAGTAGGCGGTGCCATGCACAGTAAAACTTCAGAAATCCAAGAAATATAGATAAAAGAGGTCAGTATCGGATCATCTTGAAGAATTTAACAGAGTAGATTAAAAATATGCAATAAAAATGATATCGCAAAAATTAGCTAAAACTAACCAGTTTGTAATGTCCCCTTGTTTATCCTCTTTGGGTTTAAGAAAATAGCAAGGGCCACACACACTACACTGGGCAAAACTACAACTATAGCCATAGCATCTAACCATCCAGTTAGAACGACAAGTTTTCCAACAACAAAACCCGATACAAATCCCGTTCCATAGTATGCACCCATTGCGTAACCAGAAATAAACGGAATATCTCTTCTTTTCGGGACTGAATTCTGAACTATCGCTAAAGTATTAGTGAATACAAGCGCGCTAGTACATGTCCCGAAAAAGGCAGCAATAAGAAGATCCTGATAGAATCCGAATCTATAACCAAACATCAAAAACGTTGCAATGATCTCTCCAGCTGAACCAATTACTAATAGAAACCTTCTATCAACTTTATCGCCAAGAAACCCTCCAAAAGCAGCTAAAATAAATCCAACGCCAATAATACCAGCTATTGTGCCTGCCGCGAGAACAGAGAATCCATTATCTTCCAAGTAAGTTGCAATTAACACAAGCCAAGGCCATTGAATAAATCCTAACAAGCCCATTATTATTATACCAAAAAATCCATCCCGCGAGCCAATTTTCTCTTTTAATGGGAGAACTTCATTTGACTTTAATGTACTTTCTTTGCTGATTTCATCAAGTTTTAATATTCTATCGTGAATAACTCTGGGAAATCTTAGAAGCACGAACGAGACAAAACAAACAACAAATCCAATGATACCAGCAATTATTAGAACATATCTCCAATTGGAAGTTATTACATACAATGATGCGTAAATTATTGACCCGCTGAAGACTCCTATACCCTGAAGAACATTAACAATGCCTATGGATGTCCCACGATATTTTAAAGCTAACATCCCAGCCAAAGACAGTGCGACTGGGTAAAAAAGTGCCTCTCCCACACCTGTTAGAATTCTTGCCCCGAAGATCTCAGTTGCATTGGTGCTAATGCCTTCAATAACTGTAAACAATGAAAAAATACCTATACCTAATATTAAAGCGTAGACCACTCCAAACTTCCTAGTTAGGAGGCCACTTGCTGGAGCAGCTACAAACTCCCCAAGTGCAAAAACGGTCGATAAACCAGCAGCTAATGAAAAGGGAATACTTAAGCCCAAAAAAATTGGCTTTAATATCACTCCAAACCCTGTCCTATCGGCCCAATATAAAACAGAGGGGAAAGCAATTGCAATAATGACAAGTACCCAAACGAATAGGTTCTTTTCATCAACACTATACGGCTTATTCTTAGCTATTGGATTATTATCCTCCATCATATAAGATTAAAGATATACATCAATACTTTATATTAATCTTTGGTTACTGAGCTTAAAACGGGTTTTTTTAGGATTAATTATTTTTAGGCTAATTTTTCAATCTAGGTACACATGAATAAACACTTAACACAGCTCAAAATCACTGCAATTGGAATCACACGCCACGAATATATACAGCAAAAATGGCTAAACAGCAACTAAGATCATATACTGGATATTTATCCTAGCTTAAAACAGGTATCTCCAGTCCAACTCCTTTGATTAAAGCTTCATTATAAACAGATTTAGCTACTGACACGTCTAATAACCCCATCCCCAATGATTTGTATAATGTTATATCTGTTGGAAGTATCCTACCTTTATGCTTTTCAGCAACTATTTCTCCAAGGTCCAAAATTGAATTATACTCTAGAAATCCATGTGCAATCGGGTTGAGAATATCTCCAGATCCATCATAAATGGCCTGTTCTTTGAAATCAACTACATACAAGGAAAGTTTGGAAAACAAAGAATCTGGGATAACTTGCTTTCCAGCAAAAGATGAGCCGATTGAGTTTATGTGTGCCCCTTCCATGACATCTTCACCATTGAAGACCGGGGTCCGAGAATAAGTTGCCTCTATTATGATGTCTGATTGCTTAACAGCTTTCGTAGAAGTATTGACCGCTTCCACACTGGCAGAAAGAACATTTTCGGCTTTCTCTACGAATTTAAGTCTATTCTCCTCCGACCTGCTATAAACATAAACATTCTTAACATGTCTGACTGCGGCAACAGCTTCGAGTTGGGATAGCGCGTGAGGGCCAGTACCTATTACACCAACGCTGGATGAATCCTCACGCGACAGATACTCGGTTGCTAATCCCGAACCAGCAGCGGTTCTGAGTTGATTAAGCGTTGGTGAATTGATCACCGCTAAAATCCTTCCCTCGCTTATAGAAAACAATGTAACGAGCTCTGTTCTCCGCTCCACTTCATTAGTTTTCCCCTTTGTCTCACTCGATAACCACATACCCTGTTTAATACCTACCACATCTAATGATGGAATCGAAGCCATCATTGCTCGGAATAATCCTTGTTCTAAGAGAATCTTACTTCTGGGCATGTTAGTCGCTTTTCTTATTCCATATTCCTTCATACCGGCTTTTACAGCCTCTACCGCCATTTTCGGCGTAATTAACGCTCTTACCTCATCGTCATTAATAAATAGCGCCTTACTCATTATCTTGAAATTGACCTAGTGTATATTAATATACCCACAAATAGACATTGTTAACATTTTGTTGATTTTTCTCTGACATGCTTTGTGGAAATGAAATCATGAAATATGAATGAAACATACCACCACCTGCGATTGAGGAAGGCGCTATATACTGAGTTCAAGAGGATGTCAACATCTCTCTGTTCCGGATCCGGTTTATTGAAGAAATACTCTGTGGCGAAGATGCTTCTGGAGTTGCACAAGCTGAGAAAGGCAAAAGTGCAGAACAGTAAGGAGATCACAACAGAGATAATGAGGAAACAGAAGGATATTCTGGAATCATTTTGCATCAAGCCAGAGAATGTGCCCGCATTTCTAAAGGACTGAACATCATAAAAAAAATATATATATATAACTTACGGATCCAACCGTGATGGATCCTCAATCAGAAAGCCTTAGGAAAACAAATGTAGGTATCTTTGGGTTAGTATTTCAGGGCATAGGACAAATCGCTCCAATTGGAATCTTTGCTGGCTCGATTCTTGGGGCAGCATCATTTGCCTGGGGCGCAACCCCTCTTTCGTTCATCATTGGTTTTGTTTCGGCCTTACTTGCTGGAAATACAGTGTTTCAATATTCTAAGAAAGTCGCCAGCGCAAGAGGTTATTATTCATATGCTGGTGGTGGCCTAGGATATTTTGCAGCTACATTTGTGGCTTTTATGTATATTTTATACCAGTTGGCCAATATTGGGTTTATAACTATTAATAGGCTTTGGTCATTTGCGTCCATTATCAACGGCATAACCGGGTCTCACATTCCACAACTTAGTGGTCTTCTCTTTGTGATTATTTGGATAGCTTTTGTTATTATAGTTGCAATACGTGGGTTAAAACCATCTGTCAGAACCCAGATATTTTTATCCTTAATCTCTTTGGCATTCGTATTTGTTGTTTCAGCTATTATAATTATTAAGGCTCCAGATAATACGTTAGCAGTCTTCACCCCGATCAATCCTCCCGGTATCAATGGGGTGTTTTTAGGATTTATTACTGGTACTTTTTTGGCTTTCGCCGGTTATGGCTCTTTGGTCCCTCTAGGGGAAGAGGTTAAAGCTCCAAAGAAGACGATTGGTATTTCAGTCATCTTATTGATTTCGATAACTGCGATTGTGGACATAGTTGGTTCATATGCTATGACAGTAGGATGGGGTTATAAGATAATGAGTTCATTTACGTCTTCCGTGAGGCCAGGATTCTTTGAAGTAAACAAATATGTTGGCCTTCTAGCTGAGTATATATTCTTAGCAATATTTTTGGCCGTATTATATTCTTTGGTGTTAACCATGTTTACCGCTTTGACAAGGGTTTTGTACGCAATGGGTAGAGACGGTATCTTGCCAAATTTCCTATCTAAAACTCATAAAAAGTTTGGTACGCCTGTGAGTGCGATATATGTCGGGGTAATATTCATGCTTATACTGATAACTCCGATATCGTTTGGGTTCTACTTTTTGGCTGGTTTCTCTGGCGGTTTGCTTGATACATGGTTGGTATTTGCTTTGATGGCTTCGCTAGGCAGCATTCTAATACACATCATAACAAACTCATCCCTATCAGTGGATAAACGTTTCAAGGAAAAGACTCTTTCGCATGTTGTAATCCACATTATTGTACCAAGCGTGACATCGGTGCTGTTTATTGTTGCCTTAGCTTATTCACTAAATGGAATTCCTACCTATTTACTCGTGGCACCAATACTAATCTTGGTTTACTCAATCGGCGTAGTTTTATTCACTTACAATAAGAGACACAGATTAAAGAAACTAGATTTTCAGGGAATCGATGAAAATTTGACCATTTCGAATACAGGAAGGTAAAGATTATAATATTTTTAAATACCTGATATTGAACCTCATCGTAACATAAGATCAATGGATCTCTTTAACATTCTGGGGGTAACCTCAATCCTCCTGCCACCAGATATATGATCGTATCTCGGTATTCCTTTGCCTTGAACCCATATGAACGCTTGAATGCAGTACGGATCTTGTTGTTCAATCCTTCCACAACAGCTGAATTTATTTCAGATTTTATTGCCTCAAGGATGCCATTGAGATGTCTCTTCATGGCCTTTCCCAGCTTGATTATATCGGGCATCCTTGATCTTAATGCCCATGATATCCATTTCTTCAGATATGATTCCGCAATGCTAACATTAACGGTCCAGAGTCTCTGCAATGCTATCTTGAAATGATAGGCATGTGATGTCTGCAGATCAAGGGATTTGACAGACATGAGACGGTCTCTTTCCTTATCTGAAAGATCAGAATAATTCTTCAGCCAGTCGTATCTTGTGTGTTTCAGGATCTTATTCTCTCTTGCTTCCTTTCTTCTAATTCTGTCAAGGGCATCATTCATCATCTTTATGACATGAAAATGATCAAAGACTATCTCAGATGCAGGAAAATACTGTTTCGCACCGGATATGTATGATGGATACATATCCATGGTGATGTGATCTATCTTTGATGGATCCAGGAATGGGTGCTTAGCTATGAATTTTCCAAAAACATCTGATTCCTTTCCTTCTTCTATATCCACTACCCTGCTGTTTCTGATGTCATAAAATAATGTTACATAGACATGATATTTCTGGACAGAGAATTCATCAATTCCCAGTATATTGAGATCTGATATATCCTGATCCTTTCTTGCCTGATCAACGTAATGTTTGAGTATCCTCCATACAGAATCCTCATTGATTCCCACTATTCTGGAAACAGCAGATACGGGCATCTCCCTGCACATCTCCACAACCATTGCCTCAAAATGCAGTGAGAAGCCTGATCCTTTTCGAGCCCATGGAAGATCAACAGTTTTCTTTCCATGTTCGTTGCATTTTATTCTGGGTTCCCGTGCATGCACATAAGTGGGGTACTGGAATATATTCAGGTGCCTCCATGTACGTTCATCAGTTTCATGAACGCCGTATAGTTTTCCGCATAGCGGACACTTAAATCTTGATCCCTTCTGGAAATCTATCCAGATGTCAACCCTCTTATCCTCATGATCAAATCTTATCTCCTTGATATACCATGGTTCCTCGAGACCTAGAAGCTTCTTGAACAGTTCCTCTGAATTCATGTGCTATAATGGAGAGGTAGTTTATTATTTACCCCCAAAGAGTTGAAGAGATCCAGATCAATTTATATTTTTAGGTTCTTCCGACTTTTGTGTGGGTGATCATGGATAGAGGTCCAGATTGCCGCATTTGAAATATATCGCTGTCTTCAGATGGCCTCTGTTCCTGAAGCCATAGGCCATCTTCTCTATCAATGCAATCTTTGAATTGATCCCCTCTGCCTTTGCATTGGTGATCCTGTGAGTGAAGTAATTCAGTATCTTGTCAATATGCACCCTCATCATCTTTGCCACAATCTTCATGGCATCGATGGATGAGTGCACTATCCAGGAAT
>JAJZXP010000342.1 GCA_021806345.1 Thermoplasmata archaeon
ACCTATACAGGAAGGATCTTCCTCGGGGGATCGCGGAATCTGAAGCTGAACTGTCAACCTATCTTGTAGGGGCGCATTTTGGCTTTGACTTCAGGGATGATTCATCTGCCTATATCAAGGGATGGCTTGATAACGCCAAATCACAGGGCAAGGACTTGGGAAAGGAGAACCTTGACAGGGTGATGAATAATGCAAGGTGGCTGATAAACGAGGTTTCGATAAGATTGAGTGAAAGGCTTAATGAAGGGTAGAGGGTATATTCCTTGACAAAATTAGCGAAGTACCTGATACCTTCACATTCAGCTTCGCAAAATATCTACAGGAAAAATAATATATTTACAACATAATTATAGAGTATGCGAAAAAACACAGTAAGATACGATAAGAAAGTTCTGTTTTTGAGTATTGCGATCGCTTTACTCTTAGCTGCGACAGCTTTTGGAGCAATCTTTAATTATGCGGGCAGTAACTCAACCACTCAAACGCAACACCCCTCCGCAAATTTTGCAAGCAATGTGTCCCCCATAGCTAATATTCTCGGAACTGGATTGCAGGTAAATCCCTTTTCCACATATTCAAGTGAACCTGCCCCTATGGGAATTGCTGACTATGGAATCGGATCAAATGGGTCACCTTACTACTACAACACAACTTCTTTCCTTGGGGGAGTTAATATTAACTCGCTGAGCACCAACAACGCTTCTAGCGATCAGGAGATGACCTTCCAATTCAACGTTAACTTAGCGTTTTTCGACGGAACTACCCTTTATGTCTACTGGGTCCAGGACGTGGCTTTTGTGAATACGTCTTCTCATCAGATATTTTTCATAGACAACGTATGGAATATGAGTACCTCATCAGCAAATGTACTCGGCTCGACGCTGAGTGGAAATGGCACGATTGGAAATTCTTCCGGAACTTCTTTCTATTATGATTATGCAGGCAGCTCACTTCCCGGAAATAATGTTTTCCTGACATATCCTTCAAACATCCAGCTCATGATGAACAGCACCGTGACAGCTTCTGGTGTTCCAGAAGTAGTTTTCATGTACAATGACGGTTCTGGGTGGGTAACATACGACAATGTGCTTTTCACGTTTGTGTCAGATTTAACGGGGGACTTTGGTTTTGTGGTCAGTGGATACACGTATGAACCGAACGGCTTCAACCCGTATGACGCCGAGTTAACTCTTGGCGGCCCAGGCGGAGGATCTTCAACTGTGGATGTACAATCTAACGTGAATCTAACCCTTCAATACTGGAACGGCCACAACTTCCAGGAAATTTCCAATGCGTACAACTTTGGTATCCACACAGCTGAAACTATAAGCAACGTAATTTCCGGGTCTTATTATTATATCGCAAACGGTTCATTGTTTGAGAGCGTAACAAGTGGAGCCGGAGGTCTTGAACAAGTTTATACTTCCTCAGACATTTCACTGCTCAACATATCCACTACTTTGCCATCCGGGATACTTTATGTTAATGGGACTGCACATTTATTCGTTGGAGGAAACGTAAACCTTACTCTTGCACCGGGAACTTATCAACTAAAAATTTATAGCGGATCGCTACTGTATAAGGAATTGAATGTAACCCTATCTGCTGACCAATACCTTCCAATGGATATCACAGAAAGCCTGGTCACTTTTACGGAAACGGGTCTCCCGTCCGGCACCGGATGGTGGGTCAATTTGACAGGACACTCTTACTTTTCGACGACGAGTTCTATCCTATTCTATGAACCAAACCAAACTTATTCCTACTCCTTATCCACTTTGGATAAGAATTACAAGCCGATAATAGAGTTTGGAACCTTTGCCGTTATTGGACAACCAGTTTCACAAAACCCGGTTTTTGAGGCCGTGCTTTATAACATTACTCTAACGGAAACCGGTCTTCCATCCGAAACCACTTGGACGGTTTCACTTGGTGGGACTTCCCACGCTTCAGCTACTTCAAGTGTCAGTTTTGATAGGATGAATGGTTCATATAAATTTTCGGTTTCGAATCTTTCGTTGTATTACACCCTTAATTATACTATGTCCATAACAGTGAATGGAAGAAACGTTTCTGAAAATGTCGAGTTCCTGCACTATGCTTACATAACAGGCACTATCTCGCCAGACAATGCCACACTAACAGTCAATGGCAAGGTCGTAAGCACAAGTGGGGGAAAATTCAATATCTCGGTAGTAGGGGGAAACTACAGCATCATCGCATCATCTTCGGGTTATAACTCATACTACGCTAATTTGTCAGTCTCAGCCGGAAATGTGAAGAACATCGACATATCGCTTAGAAGCAACGCAGCACCAGCTTCATCAGACTTGGGATACATTGGGATAGGAATTGTCGCTGTTGCGATTGTGGGGATAGGAGCCTTTATACTTATGAGAAGAAAGAAGATCTGATTACCATAATATATTTTTTTATTTTTAGATACGGGTATTGCCTAAATCATGATGATACTTGTTAAGCCTTAAAGAGTGAAACAACGGAATTCAAGCCAAAAAATTGGAAATATATAAAACCATTTTGAACTTAATTTTATTATATTTTTTTATTTGGGAAAAGCAAGCCATATATTATCATAAAGCCCTCAAACGAGGGCTTAAATCAAATTATAAGAGGTCGGCATAAAACTAAATCCCGTTTCTATGATCCTTTGTTTTACCATTCACGTTAATCCTTAGAATGAAAAATAGAAACCTTCAGAGTAACAAAAACCAATAACTACTCTTGAATATAAATTGCGTGGGTTCCGTAGAAGTTTTAAGCATTTTAGCCACAGTTCTTTCAATCCTTGCCTTAATAAAAGAAATTATAATTCCTTTGGTATTCAGACCTAAAATTGAGTTATTGTGTGAAAAAGAGAATGAGTTGCCTTATTTAGCAGACGATGAACCTTCTAATAATAAATTATTGGAACCTATCGCGTTAGGAGGGAAGAGAATATACTATTATTATCGAATCTGCGTTTTCAACTCTAGAACGCCCTTTACTTCCACAGCATATAATCTCTATGCAAGAATACTGGCCATCAAGAGAAATGACATAAGGCTTGGGAGGTTCAATACCATACTAATGAGATGGACAACCAATAATTTTTATGAAACACTTTCCAGAGGTGAACACTTACTCTTAAATCTCTGTACCGTCGTATATGACTATAATGCAAACGGCAATGAGGAAAGGCATTTAATTTTGCCAGGTCACACTGGGGGGCTACAGACTGGTCTAGCTGCTGGATTTAAAATTAATGAGCTTATAGATGGGAAATATGAATACGAGATTGGTGTCTATGGAAAATCTATAGCAGGTAAGCAATACAAAATTGTAATATCTTTTGGCAGTAGCAAAGGAGAACCAGATGTGAAGATTACTTGCTGCAAGCTGTCACAATCGAGAATTGTAAAGATAATTAAGCTGGTAAAGGCGTCATTAAGTTAACTTTTACGCTAAAACTTAACACTCCTTAAATATCACTGACCTGAATCAATGTGGCCGCTTGAAAAAAACTAATGCAAAGAGTTAAGTTTTGATGGTAACTTAACAACTACATTGAGATCCATCGTAAGATCTTCAGAAAAGTTTCAGGTGAGGATCCTCAGACCAAGTGAATTTGAAATCATAAGAGATTCCATGGATCCGGTTACCCGGAGAATAAACACCTCCCTTCTCTTAACTGGTATGAGATATGCTGAATTGCAGAGATTCAGAGAGAATCCTGATTGCCTTGATGTTAAGTTCATTTACCTTCCTCGAGGATCAATGCTAAAGGTCAAGGCAAAGCAGAAAGAGATGACAATAAGGCTATCGGATATGGGAAAGACATTGCTGCCAGATCTATTTCAGGTTCCACATCCACTTCCTGAACTCCCAGCCCTTGACATGAAGCTCAGAAGACTCTCAAAATGGATCCTCGAGGGAGCTCCAATAAACAACAAATCTTTTAGAAAGACCTGGGAATCATGGCTTGTGTTTTATTATCCTGATAAGTCGCTTCAAATAGCATTGAGTCAAGGTCATACCACAACAACTCAATACTAGCATTACCTGAATATTCCTTTTGAAGAGAATGATAGGAGGGAAATGAGGAGTGGGTGGAGGGTTGGGTATAATGATCCTACCTACCACAATTTCTGCGCACTTTGACCTTTTTCACAATAACAAATTCTTTATAAGTAATGATTATTGAAACAAGATGACCGCGCCGTCAAATGAAGGATATGACGCAGCCCATATCAATAAAATTTTAGCAAATCATCTTGCATCTAATGACAGGGGCTTTTTTATTGTAGAAATGTGTGTAAAATTTTTTCCAATAATCCTTTCTTCGCTTATAGCCGTTTATTCAATTATAACCACTTCGATTTTTTATGATACAAATCAGGTGGCCAATTTATCATTTTACATTTTAATGGCTTCCGTTCTCGTTTTCGTGCTTTCAATTTATATTATGCTATTATTAAATAAAAATATGCTCGTCGAACTGAGAATATCCAAAAAGATAATTGAACATTCCAGGCCATCGGACGAATATACTGTTCAATACCTTTATAAGCCAATATACGACGACAGCATAGTAAGGTCAATTAGGAAAACAGCAAGTGAGCTGTCAAGCACTGCCTTTGTTATTCTATTTCCGGGTGGGATCGCAGATATAGTTCTTGGATTCGCTTCTAATGACCCACAAATAGGTATAAACAGTACCGGTCAAATAATTACGGGCATTGTATTCTTGGCGTTTTCAATGTTATTGCTACTACATAGTATTAGGGTTGAGCAAAGAAATCTGAAGAAATCAAAGGCTAAAGAAACAGATACAATGAGGATCATAATAGAGAAAGTTCAAGAAGTCCCCTTAAAGACAGAAGAAATAAGAGTAATATTTAACGAGAATGGACCATCCCTACTCTATTCTTGACATCTATATTCTATAGTATCTAACTTAAAGGTGGGCGAAAACCTACCCCTGAAAACTGTGCCGTTTATTTATATACCCCCTACCCATGATTTTAATGTCCGAAAAGGAGTTCTTTGCTGGACACTTTAATGGGTCGGAGGGAAACGAGAGGACATAGTCAACCAAGGGGCTGATATGGTGAAAAAGGTGAACGTACTACAGAGCAAGAAGTTCTAAGTTATATGGAAGGAATATTTGTTAACGAACTCTTTTGGGTTCTGTCAGCGATAAAATCAAACTGTGAAAAACTATTTGAGATAGTAAAAGTCCCGGAAACAAGATACATTATACAAATGAATCTTGAGGTTCATTCTCTGATTAAGTCTATTGTCAATGATTCTTCTCATTTAGCTAATCTTATTGATCCGAGCACCAAGAAAAAAGACGAAAGTGAAGAACATTATAAATTCTGGAAGGAGAGGGGCGAGTATCTTAGAAAAATTTTCGACGGTATCGTTGTTGAAGAAATCTTGCAGAAAAAATTAAGGAACTCCATAGAGCACTTTGACGAAAAACTCGACAACTTAGTTCATTTGGTATCAAAGAAGACTAAGATTAAGAATCAGAGTCTGGCACACAATATGGTATTCTCAGAAAAGGCGGTACTTCAACCATTTCCAATTCCAGTGAGAGTCTCTTCTAAGATACCAGTTTCCAGTTACTCGCCATTAACACTAGGCCAATACGGTATTGCAAAATCCAGAAACGATTGAGATTTTCTGAAAGCCAAATATTTTGACTGAACCTCACTGTGCTACTAAGGTAAAGTATCCGGAAAAAAGAACAGAACTCCGGAAATTAGTGAAAAATCTCTTAAGGTGGATTGGGTTGGAGGCACGTATCATCGTTTTGGAATTCCTTTAAATAGCACTTTCCGTTTTTTTTCCTCTCCCACTATCTTGACAATTTCATCAGTGAACATGTCTCTCTTAAATTTCAATGTTCCTTCAGCAGCAAAACGATCCAAGGACAGATCAGTCCTAGTCATAACTTCCATAAACTTAGGGTACGTCGGGAAAGGAATGCTATCATAGTAACTGGAACCTTTTATACTGTCGTGATATTCAAAAGAGGCTGGCACATCAAGAAAAGTACGGAATGTATTAGAGACAAACAACCCTTGCATTTCTGCCAAAACCTGTTGATAATTTTTTCCTGATCGTCTTCTCTTCAGCTTAGTGTAATTTATGGCTCGTACAATATCTTCATGCGGATTCTTACTATTAGTGAATTCGTAAAGGGCGTCCATCTCTGCTTTGAACGATGCCGGAATAGACAAACTGATATAATTACTCGCTGGAACCCTTACTACCACTTCTAGTTCTTTTATGTCAAACTTACTATATTTTTGTGCTAAGACTACTGGATAGCGCAGTTGTGCGTGCAGCCAAAACTCGCTTTCTTCGCCCTTTGGCGACTCTTTTGTCGACGTCGAGTCAACAATAGCTTTAATGAAGCCAGGCGTATCAAGAGGATACTCCAAATCCAGCAACACAAGGTCTTCTTGATTCATTCGTTCAGTTAAAATTTCAAATCCATCATCAAGTCTTTTTATGCAGTTTGAAAGGTTTGCACTTGAAGTTAAAGATCTAATTTCTATATTATTTGGAACTCCTGTCCTAAATGTTATCTTTTTTTGATGTAAAATACCGGGCTTAGCTTCAATTACAAGAGAAGTTTTTTGTGAGTTAGAACCACAGAGAATTGTCACCTGCCGGTTACGTACTGTATAGCTTCCTGCGAGTGCGCCATAAACTCTCTCTAAGATTCTAATTATCGCTTCCACGCCTTCAATAGCCTTTTCTTTGTCAGAACTCATTTGTGAATCACCGACCCGAAAACTAATCCCCATTTTTGTCAGACCAATTAAATAGCAAATAAATTGGGACTGTTTTTGTTTGAGTGAATTTGATGTTAATCGCCCCAAGTGATTTGACGCCGTAGCTATGCATACCAAGATCCAGCACTAACAATTTTAGCTTAGCAATTCCACTTTCTTTATTACTAGTCAGATGCCAGATTGAGTTCAAAAGCATTACTCTCCCTTTACCGATTGAGTTTAGATAGTCCACAAAACTGCTCACCTCAGCTACCAGCGGTATATTCTTAAGATATACCACTAGCATTTCCTTCTCATATTCTTGTCTGAATCCCTCATCATCTCTAAGAATATTGTTTAGTGCAAGGTTCGCTGATAGTATAATATCTCCTTTCTTCTCTAAAATAAGGGTGGAAGCATTGAGGGAGACTCTATAGTATTGCCATAACTGCTTAGAGTATTCTTTGTAGTTTCTGGAAAGGTCCTGAAATCTAATTTTTATGTCATGGTTGAGGCTATCTAAAAATTCTTTTATCCTGGGTGGGAGGGAAAGCCTAATACCGTCGTCATCCGATTCGACCCCTAAGAAGACTAGTGCTGTACCTTTACCCTTATTTGCTAGAGTGATTTTGTCTTTAATCTGATATTTTTGAGATTCTATATCAAAAATAACTTGCATGTTATCCGGTTTTGTGATCCTCTCAATATTCGGTCTGAATACGTGAATAACCCGAGATTCTTCTCTAATAAATTGCCCTGCGGAATCATAGAAGTTGCATGAAATTGTCGAATTGATATCGATCTCCCTTCCTATCTTAGCTTTAAATTTTAATCCTGCATATCCTGAAACCTCAATATTGGTAAGCCTTATTTTCCCATCATTAGTTACCTCACGTTTGCAATTGTAAACATCCATGAATTCTATATTTGGCTCCAAGGTCAGTTCTATGACCGAGCATTCACCGTTCCATAATATGTGGCCCGGAAACTCCTCTTCATTAAGACAATTTGGTGGAATATAAAAACTCGTTAACTCAAATTTAGTCACTTAGTACAAATAACTCAACACGAATTTAACCTTTGTTACCGCCTTTTTCAATTTATTTATGTAAGATGTCGTCCCTCTTGTGTTGCATTCTCACCAAGAATTTAATTAATCGACCAGACGATTAATCCTATGCGATAATTCTCATTAATGCCACAATTGATTGAAGTGACACATGTATCAAAGAGGGGGTATCCCTCAGGATCACGCTGCCAAAGAAAGCTGCTGAAATCCTTAAAGTGAAATCCGGGGACATAGTAGGGTTCTACGATGACAACGGCAACATCGTGTTGAGGAAAATGAAATAACGTCTACAGAGGTCGTATCTTGCCTCACCAGCTTTCCTGTCTGAATCAGTCATCCTGAACCGGTGGCATTTCGTCCCCTTCCCACTCTATCCTGAATCTCACCGTCTGCGGTGCGCTGACTGCCATCTCCCTGGGTATCTGTATGTTCACCGGACCCACCGGCGTTTTGTACACGAACGTGTAGAGCTCCGCAACGCCGAAGCCTATTGCCCTTTTCGCCTCACCCTCGATCCCTGTCACCTATATCCCTCCAAGTCACTCATATCCACTCCCAAATGCCCTTCCGGTAATCGCCAACATAACTGAGGCTGAAATGCGAGTCTGGAAGCTTCCCGGATGCGCTGAAAAGGATGCCTAGGTATTCCCTCAGCAGTGACCGGGGCATGAATGCGAATGCCCTGAGTATTCCGTCCGTGACCTTCATTATGGTGCCAGCCCGGGGTATGTGCGCCTCATTGGCGCCGTTCCGCACCATGTTGATGAACGGGGCGCTTATGTCCGCATGATAGAGGCCGCTTTCGCCCGGCACCGGCTGCCATGAGTCAGGCACATGTGACGAGGGGCATACTGCAAGGGATTTGAGTGCATCCTTCATGCGGTGCTCGGAGTTGACCTCGAAGAACGCCTCCGTTATTCCCGCGGATTTGATCTCACCGGGGAGGTCCGTGTCGAACCCCACCACGGAAAGGGATATGCGATCATTAACGGCATCAAGGGCGGCGATGCCGCCTGGATCGGGGCCGAGACCCACGATCTCCATCCCGTTCCTCATCTGCAGTATGTCTCCCGCCAGCATGGTGACATTATGAAGATCGGAGGCATGGAACCTGTATTCAGCCCTGATCCTGCTCTCGGTGAGGTAAAGCGATCTCGGCAATACGGTCCCTATGCCGAGTATGCGGTCCATGATGCCGCTGACGGTGCTCATCTCCTCAGATTTGAGCTTGACCGTGAGAAGGTCACCCCTCATGACATGATCATATGAGGACACCATGGACTCGAACCTCATGGCCTTCTCCCCCTGCACGAACAGGTCTATATACGATTCACTGCCTATGCGGTCTGAGTGCAGCGGGACGTCGCCGAACTCCTTCTCCATCACCGGGATCAGGGGATGG
>JAJZXP010000110.1 GCA_021806345.1 Thermoplasmata archaeon
CAGTTATCGACTTTAATATTGCCCCGGTTGAAGAGTTAATTACAAATATGTTGTTGCTTCCCCAATTTGCAATATAAACAAAACCTGTCTTAGGATCAAAGACAACGCTCTTAAGGGAGAAACAATCCACCGGATTGATAAAATTCCCATTGATTAGAGATTTGTTGACAAGATCAAGAGTGCATTTAACGTATCCAGCACTTTTGTTTATATTGTGGTTGGAACTTGATTCTTGCATTGACCTAATTCCTTGACTTCTAAATTGATGAATACTGTTTTGCAACTCCATCACAGAAAAAGGAGTTGCTAATAATAATACCAGAATTACCACAACAGAAACTTTCCCCAATACTGTTTTCACGAATCTCTAACTTTAATTATCTTATTATCTCTTTTGATTCTCTTTAACACATAAGGATCACCTGGGCTAAATGAGGCTTATTAAACTTTGACCCATTGTGCTTATAAGTTCCTTGACAAGTTCATTTAACTCATTTTATGTAATCAATAGAAAGTTTGAGACTCACCAGCAAAAAGCTGGATAGAATCCTATTTGATAATTCGATTGTGGTTTTGCTTTTTAATCTCACTTGCGGTTTCCAAGGAAAGTTCTGTATTTATCTCTTGGAGTTCGTGGACAATTATTGGAATGTCTTCCTTTGGTCTATTTTGGCTCATTTTCCATTTTGCTTCCAATAAGTCCACCTTTATTTGAAACGCAACAATTTGGTCTACCATTTTTTGATAGTATAATTCTTTCTCTTTTCCCCGGGATGACCACTCCTGATCAAACTTTCTGCTTAGATCAACAAGGAGTTTCTCCGTTTGCACCCTAGATAAAATCTTGAAGATTCCAGTTGCTTTAACAACTGCATAATTCCATGTTGGAACAGAGCTTTCATCCTTGTACCACCTTGGGGATATGTAATGGTGAGGTCCAAGAAAAAGAATTGACACTGGATGATCCCTGCTTTTCTCCCACTGATTATTTTCGATTGCAAGATGTCCTCTTAGTACAATATCATCACCATTCTTGCCCACTAATATTGGGATGTGTGAGTTCATAACCTCCTCACCGTTTGCTGTTAGAAGTATGCCGAAACTATTCTTTTCCATGAAATCCAGAATAAATTTCTCATCTTTTACACTGAAATATTTTGGAATGTACATAACTCAAAGAGTGATTTTAAAATATTATCTTTTTCTTTTAATTTCTCTAAATCGACTTGAAATTATCCTCTTTGAATCTTTTCTGGTATCCAGTTATGAGTTTACGAAATAGTAACAATAGAACTGTTGCAAGAAATCCTGGAAAAGTCACATATATCCAAAAGATCGAATGGCTTGGTATTATTGGAAGGAAGTATCCTCCTAACATAGGACCAATAGATCTCCCAGCTGAACAAAATGCGTTGTAAAGACCGATATTTGCCCCAATTCTTTCCTTCCGTGATATACTGGCCACTATGGAGTACCCTGTTGGGAATGCGAGATTTTCTCCAACGGTGAAAATTCCGGTAGAGATTAGCATCTGTGTTAGATTGAAATCTAATCCATAACTAGCAAAACCAAGTGTATAGATCAGTGTCCCAATGACTAGGGATGTGTACTCCCCTATTCTAAGTGAGATTCTATAAAAAATAGGCTGTGTAAGGGCAACAAGAATTCCATTGGCCATGTAAACAATACCGATCTCATAATAATTTCCAGAAAAAATCCCATCAGAATAGATAGATAATGAGATGGTTTCTTGTGCCTGAACCATAAAAACAAACATTGCGCAGATTGAAATCACCAGCAGTGCAGCGTTATTCTTATTGAATTTGATCGAAGAGGTTTTCCTGAAACTTTTAGTCTCACTTGCCATTATTGCTATTAGGAAAGAGATTATCGAAGCAACAATGAAAAAGGTGAATATCCCCGTAAATCCATATAATGAAAGCAGGAATCCGCCAATTGCTGGTCCGAATCCCCATCCAAGATTATTTCCAACCCGCATTATTGAAAAACCCTTCAATTGAACTGAACTTGATGTGGAAACCAGTGCGTTTGAAGATGGTGCCTGTAACCCATTTAGGATCATTATTATCCCGAATGCTACGGGAAACAGCAAAGGAGAACTATTTATTTCCCTGAGCCCACCCAGCACCAAGCTCATAACCAATATAGAGAATAGAAATGTAGTGAATACTTTCTTGTGCCCTACTTTATCACCAAGAATCCCGCCTCCATACTGAGAAAACGATGAGAGAATCCCACCAAACATGAAAACTATGGAAGCGGCGAACGTAGATAGTCCAAGCATCTTGGTCATATAGATGGAACTGTATATCCATATTGAAGAATATCCAAGTCCCCTGATTGCAGATGAGATAGCAACTACCTTTACATTGTCCATTAAGGATTTGCTATTTAATTCTAATATATAGAGAAAATGTTAAAAATTCTGGTAATGAACGAAACTAAAGAATGGATGAAAATACTGAGATGGTTTCAGTTCGTTCTACACCCTTAATCTGCCTCAATCTTTCCAATACGAAATTGCCAATTTCCTCAGTTGAATCCCCCCTCACTTTTATTATCAAGTCCCATTGCCCAGCGACTATACTGACTTCATAAACTTCCTTGAAAGTCGAAATTTCCTTTGCCATGTTTTTTTGAGTTGTGCCGGATTTAGGATCGAAGGATACGAAAACATAGGCAATCGCCCCTAAGTTTATTTGAGAATAATCTGGAATTGCTGAAAATCCCCTGATAATCCCTTCATCAACCATGTTCTTTATTCTTTCATACACTGTGATCCTGGGTATATCAAGCTTCCTTGAGATATCGGCAATCTTATCCCTCCCCCTTTCAATTAAGTATTCCAGAATCCTCCTATCCTTCTCATCCATGATACCGTATAACAAATATCTATTTAAGTTTTTCAAAACGTCAGTTATAAAAGACAAAAAAGGAAATTATGAAACAAAATGTCTAGAAAAGTAGACTTAATGTTATTAATGCAAGCACAATTCTTACCTTATGCAAGAAACAATAGCATACGATTTGAGAGAGCATTTGAATGGCGAGAAATTGAGAGTCGCAATGAAAATTAACACTCTTGTTAGAAAGAGAATGGCAGAAGTTTTACGAAAAAGGGACTTTCTGGAAATTCCTCCTGTAATTTTCTCTTCAGTTACTGATCCCCTAAACCACCCTGTTTATGATCCAACTTTCAGTTATGAGGGAAACCAATATTCGCTGACTAAGAGTATGATTTTCCATAAGCAGATGCTAGTACAATCCATTCCGAAAATTTTTACATTTTCCCCTAATGTAAGACTGGAAACTGCAGATAAAGCCAAAACAGGGAGGCATCTATTGGAATTTACTCAACTTGATCTTGAAGTCCTGAACGCATCAAGGGAAGATGTTATGAAAATTGGAGAAGAACTTGTGACTGAGACTATTAAGTACATAAAGGAAGAGGCCTCTGAAGATCTGTCTAAGTTAGGCAGAGTTTTAAGAACACCTACCACTCCTTTCAAGCAATTTAGATTCTTAGATGCACTGGAAGAATATGGGCCAGGTTTTGAACAGAAGCTTTCTGAAATCGAAAAGGATCCATTCTGGATAATTGATATTCCACTTAAGGAAAGGGAATTTTATGACAGGGAAAAGGATGATGAGAAGGGTGTTCTAAGAGATATGGATTTATTTTACCCTGAGGGTTTCAATGAGGCTATTTCAGGCGGTGAGAGGGAGTTCAAAATAGAGAGGATTAAGGAAAGAATACTTGCTAAAGATCAGACTTTTGAGCAATTTAAATGGTTTCTTCAGTTTGCGGAAGGAGGTCTTGAACTTTCCTCCGGATTTGGGATAGGAATAGAAAGATTTATTCGATATGTATGCGGATTCGAGAAAATTGAGGATGCCCATCCATTCCCAAAAATACCGGGTAAATTCTCGATCTAATTTTTATTCAGCATTTTGGACGGTGAGACTCCTTCCTGACTTGAGTGCCTTTTCGATGCTAATTCCAGTTTCACTGTCGACCTTGATTCTTATGATACCCTTGCTGGAAGTTCTTCCCTGGAGAATCATTAAATCATCAATGTAAAGATTGACTAACCTGTTTTCACTCCCGCAGTGCAGGTATATTATCCGGTTTTTAATCTCAATTCCCGGTTCAACTCCTTCGCTTGAGTCCCTGGTCACAACATCTATGTGAATCCCAAGTTTCTTTTCAATATCGTCTATTCTTGATCCTTTTTTTCCGATGATTCTGGCCCTTGATTCCTGTGGAATGAAAACCCTGACCCGATTCTTTCCTTTAGCCTCCACAATAAGATCATCAATTCCCGTGTAAGATGAAAGACGTTCTTTAATGTATTTCAAGTCCAAATTTTTCAATTCTGGACTCTGGGAAATTTCTTCAAGTGGAACAACCATAATCTGCTCCCCAAAGGAATAAATTTCATAAAGTTCCCTATTGCTTATACTATCCTTAACCTGAATTACTGGCCTCGCCAGATCATCCTGTACCATACCTGCCGGAACTTTGACTGTGTGGGACAAACTTAGGTAAGCAGATATCCTACCATCCTTTACATAAAGAATGGTATCTATGACTTGCGGAATTAAACCCAATTCTATCCTTCCTATGAATCTATGAATTGCATCAACCGGTCTTGTAGCATGGACTACGCCAATCATTCCCACACCAGCCAGCCTTAAGTCGGAAAATACCCTAAAATCTGACGTCACTCGCATTTCATCAAAAACTGTATAGTCATTCCTGACAAGAAGAAGCACGTCCCCAGTCTTTTCCATGGAACTATCTATGGCGGTATATTGAGTGATTTCGCTGCTTACCTGCAAATCCCTTGGTTTTTCCATCGTTTTAACGATTTTGCCCTTTTCATTTATTCTGTCTGCAAGTGCCTGCACAAATGTACTCTTTCCTGCTCCGGGACTTCCTGCAACTAGAATGCCAGCTGAACCTGAAAAAATGTGTTCCAGTATTTGATCTGGGACCTCATAATATTCAAGTTCCTTCTTCGCTATTGGCCTTACGGCAGTTATTTCGTACGAACTGGAGAATGGAGGACTTGTTATTACAATTCTGAAGTTTCCAAGCTGGACAACTGTGACTCCGTTCATTTCCATTTCTATGAATGACTTGTCCTCATTCCTAGCCCTCTTTATTATATTGGCAATTATAGATTCTATCTCCGGAACAGAAATAATTTTTTTTGTCTTGACAGTTTTCACATCTCCAGGAGCCCCATTTTTCAACTTTACATAATTATCCGCCTTCATGTGCACTGAAATTGTATTTTTTAGAAAGAACTGTTCAAAGTTGGTCTCATTACTCTCGTTGGGCGGAAGATATACTGATTTAATTCCCTTAATTTTTGCAATTCTGGCTTGAACCTGGTCACCGGTTACAAGTGTGGCTTCGTATCCCTTCGCTATCTCCCTTATCAGGTTGTCTATTTCTCCATTGTGACCATTTATCATTTGCCATTGATTTGGTCTTGAACCCACGAATTCAACAGTGATTCCTGTATCAATACATTTTTCACGTATTCTCTCCATTTCATCAAGAGCGGTAAATCCTGTGTTTCTACCCTTGTTGGCCTGGTGTTCAACTTCAGCAAGCATTGCCTCGCTGAAAAGGATCCTAGAGCCACTCTGCATTGTATCCAAATACTTTGTGAACCTTCCGTCAATTATGACAGAGGTATCCGGAACATAATCCACATCAGGTTAATCCTTAAGATTATTTATTCATTGTTATTACTGTTCCAAGTGACTCTTAGGGAAGATTCGGAATACCTATTGCAGTGTTTGAAAAAGTATGAATCTGTCGCGAGAGATGCTGCTATTTCAATATCGGGAGGCATAGACAGTTCAGTCCTTTTTTATCTGTTCAGAGATATTGTAAATCCCTACACCGCAGGAGTGGATAATTCAAAAGATATGGACTATTCCAAGTTGATTTGCAATGAATTAGGAAAGAAACTGACGGAAATCAAACTGAATGTGGAAGTTGTAACAGAATTCCATGATATAGTCAAAAAGATTGATCCAAACATTGAAAATGTTGATGTTGGCTTCGAAACTGTACTTGCTGTGGTTCTGGGTAACATCAGGGAAGATTCTCTTATCACAGGTCAGGGGGCAGATGAGATCTTTTATGGATATGCAAAATTCAAGGATGGAAGGGATCGGGATAATTCATTGAGCTTGAAGAAACTCAAGGAGAAAACTCTTCCCAGAGAGTTAAAATTGGCAAAATATTTTGGCAAGACTTTGATCGCTCCCTATTTGGATCACGAGATAGAGAAGAGGTTCTCTTCACTCTCTCTGGATTATCATTCTAAGTGCGGGTTAAACAAGTGTATAATCAGGGAATGTGCGAATGTGCTGGGAATTCCAAAGGAAGTTGTTGAAAGGCCAAAAAAAGCTGCTCAGTACGGAAGTGGAATTATGAAAATCCTGAATTCCAGCAATAGGGTAAGATATAAATGAAAAAAATGGGAAAAAATGGAAGCATAACCCTGTTACTTATACTTAGAGCACTGTACGCCATGAATTGGTATAATGTATCTCCCCTATTATTCAAAATTACATCAACATATGGAGTAAGCCCTTCATATTCTGGACTTGTTCTTTCAGCTTTCCTTATTGGAACAGGTTTTTTCCAGATACCATCTGGACTTGTTGCAACTAAGATAGGCTCACGGAACACAGCGCTCACAGGAATGGTCATAATGTCTGTCGCAGCAACTCTTTCAATAATTTCTATAAACTTTACTGAGTTGCTGGTCACAAGATTCTTTGTGGGCCTTGGATCAGCTTTCTTCTTTTCCTCCGGTATTGCTGTACTGAACGATATTGATTCAACAAACGTATCGCGAAATATTGCGGCATTTAACACAGCTTTCTCAATTGGCGGTGGATTTGGAGTTGTTGGATTTGCATACTTTTCTGGTATGGCCAGGTGGCAGACACTTATTGGAGTTTCGGGACTGGTTACCCTAGTGGTTACAATGATAGGCTTTATTTTTATTGTGAATCACCCTCCTCCAGCAATAATTGGAAATTTCAGGGCAAAGGTAAAGGAACGAATGACTTCAAGACCATTACTCCTTCTTTCAATGTCGCTGGCAGGATATTGGGGCCTGAACTTTACCCTAGAAGAATATTTGCAGCCATTTGCAACAAATATAGGATTCAACTCCCACGTTGCAGGGATCATTGGTTCTCTATCGCTCTTTGCTGGCCTTTTAGGCATGGTATTATATGGAGTTTTCTCAAAGAGAAAGTCTCCAATTATACTTCCTTCTCTTGGTATATTTATTTCCTCAGTTGTTGCCGTTCTATTTTTCAAAATTCCAGTATACCTGTTTGCAACATCCATAATTGCTGGTACGTGCAGTGTGATAATATTTTCTCTTGAATACACTTACGTTGTGAGGATAGAGAAAGAAAAGGAGTATGTTGCTCTTGGCATTTCCATAATGAATGCTATGCAGATCGCAACAGGATCATTAATCACACTGGTTTTTGGTCTGCTGTTTAGTTTAAGCATAAGCTTCTCATGGATAGCCCTAGCACTCATAGCAATACTACTCATTCCCCTGGGCATTCCAGTCTGGAAGATTAAGGATTAATAATTATGCTCATTCATGTTTATTTTTCTCCAAAAGGGAATGAATAAAACAAACATCAATACTCCCATGGCTGTGAATGGAAGCCAGATAAGAGCGAGATCCCTGGAGAAGATAGTGAGCAATATCATACCAAGCACGGGGGCTAGCGGTGCGGTGGCTCCTGTCAGAACTTGAAAGGATGTAAAATATTGACCCCTTTTCTCTGGAGGGGATATTTTGCTAATTGCAGTATTAATTGATGGAGTGTTAATGTTTTCACCGAATGTGATCAATATGGTGTCTATAATAAGAAAGTCAAATCCTCTAAAAAATGGTAGCAGGGAAAATGAAAAGACGTAAAATAGGTAACCAAGATTTATTCTTGATATTTCATTGAATTTTCTAAGCAGTCTGTTGATTGGTAATTGACCGACCGTGACAACTATGCCATTAACTGAGTATAACAAACCTACCTGAAAGTCTGACATCAGGTCATACCCTTTCCAGTAAAAAGTGAGTGTTGAACCCCACTGTCCCAAAATCAGGAACATAATTGACAGGATCAGGGTAACAATTAGAAAGGGTCTATTCTTGAAAGCAGCCAGAGTGTCAAATTTGATTTTTTCAAGTTTCTCACTATCTTCCTTAACAATTATTTTGTCCCTTTCCAAAAACGTAGCATAAATCACCAGTTCAACGAACGAAAATATCGCTGTTATAAGGAAGATGTACCCATAACCTATTCCTGCAAGAAGCCCACCTATAGTTGGCCCCATGGAAAAACCAAGGTTCTGGAGAATTCTTGTTATGCTGAATGCGGAATTTCTTTCAAATGAACTAGTATTGTTCGAAACTATCACATTGTCTGAGGCCCCAATTATACTCATCAATGGTTCACTTAGTATGAGAACCAGGTAAATCAATATCAGGTCAGAATTTAGTATAATCAGAGCAGAAAGAACGGCAAAAAGAGTTGCCAGCAATAGATTTGATGAAATAATTACTGACTTGGCTCCTCTTCTGTCTATTATTTTTCCTGCAAATAGTGTGAGAGGCAATGACGAGATGGCCATTGCGAATATGACAAGTCCTATTTCAATATAGGGAACTTTTCTGATTTCCAGTAGATAAAGCGGGAGAAAAATCCATAATTGCGAACGAGAGAATACTCTCATAAACTGGTTTATTGATACTACTACTATCCCCCTTCTCTTTAATAAGGAATTGTAGGCTGTTTGAGAATTAACTGGATCGTTCGTTGGAAGCTATGCTTAAGTCAGATATAATTATATAATAATTCCAGGTAAACTCTTTCCTTCATTTTTTTTGGATACTAAGGAACAGAGAGGATCATCCCCTGTCCATATACCATTCTCACAATATGCCCTGGCCCTGGAGCCCCCACAAACTTTACTAAATTGGCACTGTTTACAGTATCCGGTAAGCACTTCGCTGTTCTGGATATTGTTCAATATTTCATTATTATCAAGTATGCCCAGTATTGAATTTTCCCTTATGTTTCCTAGTTTTAACGGGAAAAGACCTGATGGATAGATATCCCCTATCGAAGATATGA
>JAJZXP010000054.1 GCA_021806345.1 Thermoplasmata archaeon
CCAATGAACTGTATTCAGGGAAATATTCCAATCTGGATCAGGGCAAGATAAGACTGTGGTTTTGCAATGCAAAAAACATGCAATTTTGCATTTACAATAAACATGAGGGATCGAATGGCATCAACATAACGATAATTATAAGATTACAAAATCAGGTCTGTAAAGCCGCAAGAAAGAGCTTACGCACCAACTCATTTCTCATGTTTGCTGGAATTCCGATCAAAAAATAAATGTATACAAAGTACAATACCTATTGAATAAATTAAGAGGATGAACAATGAACAGTCCGGAATATGTATGGAAAAATCCCAATGATGGCAGTTTCCTTTTGAACGTTTATGGTGTGGAGTTCGGTGACCGCAGGGTCTGTATTGCAACACTTCTGGATTCTAACACAGAATCAGAGGAGATTGTTGGCTTTGGCGAATCAGTGGACGATGCCCTATGGGATATGGCAGACAACCAGTCTCCAATGAGGAATTTCGCAATACATGCTCTATTTGACCGATACACAAGAAACATGGGAAAATGGTCAGATGATGACAAGAGGCTTCTGCAGATCGAATATGATCATGTTATGAACATGGAGAAATTCTACAGCGATATGGAAAGTAGCTGATCCAGATTATCTGACCCATGGAACGGGGAAAACAGATCGGTTCCATAATTTCACCCATTGATCATGATAGAGATCAGATCAATCTAAAACCGCAGGATGTACAGAAATTTGATCCATCTTTAACAGTGTTTCCACAGTTATTACACGTTTTTTCATTCACTGAATGCTCTTCAATACCAGGACTGAATTTTCTGAATCCTGTGGTATGGAAGAATCCATGGGTTATGGTTATGTCTGATCTGTTCTTCTCCTCCTGGATGCGTATTATATCATCGTCGATGGTTCTATCTAAGCGGGCATTTCCGTCATGAGAATGAGTGGCCCATTCCTCTATTGCTTTTGACCATTTTTCCGGATTATGAACAATGAATTCAACTATATCCTGAGAATCATAGGATATGAAGCTGACAGTGAGTATCCTGCCTGATGGCATACCCCGTCGGGGCCTGGAACCATGAACCTCGCCAACCTGCCTTAAGAATATACCATTCTCAGGATACAATTTCTCCCTGCCACTATTGGTCTGGTACAGGAGTCGCATGTTTGTCAGTAATAAGTATCCGTTTGAAATACGCCGGGAGTTCTTCACCATTACCGCCTTCTCCCTCATTATCTCATTCTCTCCGCTCTGGAAATCCGGCATGAAAAAAACATATGAACTTTTTATATAAAACATTGGTCTGTACCATATTCCGTATTATGCTCTATGTCTCGAAGAGACTGTTATCATTCGCCCGTTACATCAGTCCCTGTTAGAAAGGGTGAACCAAATACAGAACAGCACCCTTAGCAAGGTATATGATAAATCACTGGATCTGGACAGTAATAATCATTTACCACAAACTCCAATTATAGAAGGAAATACAATTATTGTGAATAGGCCAGTAAGTAGATAGTAAAGTGAACGAATAAGAGATCTCGTCAAATCCGGTTGGTAAGTACCGGTGATGCTTGGAGGATGTTTTCAGTAATCATTTCTCTGCCTTGAATCGGTGCTTGAATAACCATGACATTATGGAGAAGAGTTTTTTAACGAAATCGAGGAAACGGTATGTGATCATATTACCGCCATATAGGCTTCTCAATTTCTCCATGATGACCTCAACTACCTATTTCTCACTCTTTCCATCTATAAGCTTCAGAACGGTTTCTTTATTCTTACCCAGGTTCTCTGGGTCCTTACGGTTCAGGAAGAACATGAACTTTTGTGAGGCTCTCTACACCATCCAGTTCATCCACCTTCCTCGCTTCCCTGATAATGTACATAACACCCTCTCTATTTCGAATAGTACCTATATTTGCCTATTTATATCACCACACCTGCATAGAGAGTGCGTCCTTTTCGGGTTTTGCTTAAAGATTGAAGATAGCAAAAGTAGTGATAATCTCACTACGATTAAAGTACCTAAGATTGTGTTGAAAATCAGTAAAACATTAAGCTAACTTGAATTTGTAGTGTTAGAAAGAGGCAAATATAAGATAGGAATCTGCGTCTCTTTATACCGTTTTTCATTGTCCCTGACATACTGGAAGGTATCAACAGGATCACTGTCAGAAAGAGGAGCAAGGGACTCCATAAGGGTTAACAGGGTTCCTGAATCGTTTAGAAAGAGAGGGAAACTTCCGTTCAAGGCTAAGCCGGGATAACTTCAGGTGACTGACCTCTTACAAGAAAATGGATGCTTTAATAGGAAAGGGTACAATAGGGTTTATAATAAGGCAAAGGCGAAAATGGAATGAGGAAGAAAACCTACTCGATTACTTTTGTGTTACTTGGCCCCACTATAAGATATCCACCCGGCGGGTATAATATAGTCTATAAACTTGCTCAAGGGCTCAATCAAAATAACATAAAAACTTCCATCATTTTCCTTAAAGATCCGTCGGTATATATCTCAAATCACATAAGAGAATATAGTCAATCATTCATGATTAGGATGCTTTATGTTATGTTCAAGCTGTTATTTAGCGGAAATAGAATAAACATATTATATCGGTTAAAATTTCTACTTAAGTCTGTAATAGGCGTTGATTATGATTATTCTGTATTGGATAATGTTGATTGTTATCTTTATGATACAATTGAAAGTGTAAAGATAAAAACAGACATAATAATAGCTACGGCATGGCAAACTGCATATTTTGTTAAAGAATTTACAAACAATTATAACTCAAAGCCATTTTATTTGATCCAAAACAGTGAAGATGACCCCTCCTTTAGTGGAAAGAATTCTAATAATGCCAAAAAAACTTATGGTTTCGATTTTACTAAGATAGTTCTCAATAAAAAATTATATAACAGATTTAAAGATGAAAATCCGAGGTTCTTCCATGTTGGAATTGATACTGATTTTTTCAAGATTATAAACAAGACTGATACCAGAGAAAATATAATATTATTTCCACTTAGAAAAAATGAGAGTAAAGGTGCAAAGTATGCTATTGAAAGTGCAAAGAAACTTTTAAACAACACTACTAAAATTAAAATTATTATGTTTGGTGATTATAAAGAGAATGAAATACCAGAAGAAATTAGGGGTAAAATAGTTTATTATTACAGACCGACGAATAAGGAAATTCTAACATTATATAATAAGAGTGCAATATTTGTACTGCCATCACTGGTTGAGGGGATGCCAGTCCCCCCACTTGAGGCAATGTCCTGCGGTTGTGCCGTCGTAGTAACAGATAATGGTGGTACAAATGAATATATAGAAGATGGGTTGAATGGTTTGGTTTGTCCAATCAAAGACTCTGATTGTCTCTATGATAAAGTATTATATCTTCTAAGTAATAAACAAAAGATTGAGGAACTAATAAAAAACTCTGAGAAAACTGTGAGGGAATATAGTTATAAAAAAATGATAGATAACTTCGTTTTTTTGATAAAGGAATATATATAATTATGAACAAAATCCTAATATGAGAATGTACATCATTACTAAAGGTGTAATATATGACGTTAAAACCCTTTTAAACTTAGTTTATTGTGCTGATACACAAACTGAAGAAAAATCGACGAAGACTTCGATTCTTTGAAGCAAAATTAGTTTAATGCCTTTGTTTTCACTTTTAATTGAGTAAAATATGATCCCAATTCAAAATTCGAGGCAACGGTGCGTACTCGAACTCTATGACCATGCTATTTTCTTCTCTCTTGTCTGTTACCGCAACAATCTTTTCACCAGTAATGATGCAGAGAAGATCATTGAATTCTACAATGGCTTCGATAACCGTGATCAACTCATACAGTGGATGAAGGAAAGACCAAAGGGTGCTTCTTACATTCATGAGGTGGAGGGCAACAGGGACATCATCGTCGTCATACCAACAGCAGATTTTAATGGAAAATATGCCACAACATGCAGGGAAGAGATATTTACAGGTCTTCATATGATCTTTGTGGAAAGTGGCGAGAATCCTGATCCATATTTCAACTATGCCCACAACTGCAATGTTGGCATAAAAAAGGCAATGGAGTATAACCCGAAGTGGGTGGTTATATCGAATGATGATATGGTTACTATAGATTCGGTCTCAAAACTGATATTTAGGTTAGGTAGTATCCAGGACCGCCCAGTTGTTTTTACCGCGCCAAGGGGCAAATATCATTCTTATCCCACTAAGGTCGGGAAGAGGTCTCATTTAAAATTATTGTATTATATGACTAAAGGCTATAGGGGACTGACCCTTTACAAGCTCGAAACTAAAATCCAGAAGAAATTTCTATCGCCATATACCATCGAAAACATGTCACTTTATCATCGTTTTTTTAACCGTGAAACCGTTAGATTTGTGAACATTGGATCATTTGGGATTTTAAATTCTGATTTTCTGAAAAAAAGATCATGTAAATTATTTGATGAAACGTATATCAATGGTATAGAAGATGCAGATATATCTCTGTCAATAAAAAAGGATAGGATAGATTTTGGGGTGGTGAATTTCAGGATTGGCGACTTGGTCGGTTCATCGCTTGGAAGCTATAGCAAGAATCGACAGATAAGGGATTTTATAAACCAAGTATATTTTAACAGCAAGTACACAGAGTATCTTATGCAAATGGGTAAATAACGCGAGCTTAATTACTGTCGATTCCGAGAATCTCAAAATACAACTTCTCGTGCATCTTAGCTATTTTGTTTGGGTATCTTCCGGATATCTTTTTTTCAAGATTCTTGGCTAAACTTTCTCTGAGATTAGAATCAGAAAGCAATAAGGCCATTTTCTCGTACAGCATGCTGACATTCCGCGGTTCAAAAAAAAGTGCTGTCACTCCGTCTTCGAGCTCGCTTTGAAATCTTGGCGTTTGAGAACATATTAAAGGTATATGTAAATCCAAAATCCTTGATACTACGCCGCTAACCTCAACTCCTCTATCAGTATAGGGTAAAACAATAACATCTGTACGTAAAAAAATGTCATTAAGTTGTTGCTCAGTGAGGAATCCTTCATAAAATTCAATGGAACACCTTGATTGGAGTCTCCGTATTCTATCTCTTAATTGTTCAAGAAAAAGTTCCTCGTCGTTGAACCTCGAAAGTGCTGAAGAATGTTTTCCACCTGCGATGATCAGAGTTGTTTCCGGGAATTGTTCAAAAAGTTTAAGGTAAGCATCTAGAAGATCATCGATCCCTTTGGAAGGTCTCAGGTAACCGTGAAATGTGAATGTAAATTTCTCATGTATTCTTTTTTGAATACTCATGGGAGAGACAAAATGTGGAATCACACATATTTTATCCAATGATTTACTTTCACCTAAAGCCTCAGACTGTTGTCTTGAAAAAACAACAATGCGATTTGTAGCTCTTAAAAGAAGTTTACCATAAATTTTATTCAACCGGTAAAATAATCTTTGCATTGATGGATAAACATTATCGGGCAGGCTATCTTCAGATAAGACTGAGTGAAGTGTCACAACGGTTTTAATCCCGAACAAGTTAGAAAGTAAAATGGTTGAAAGCAGATTAAATAAGGACGTTGAAGTAACTGGTAATGCTCCACGTCCGAAACCAAGATAACCGTAGTTGTATTGTATGTGCAGTAGCCTTACAGTAAATTTTTTTGCCTTCTTTACAATAGAGAACGGAAATCCGATCCCAAGTGCTATGCCCTCCACCTTTAAATTGTCTATTGGATACGGTTTATCCGTATCTGTAAAAATGATTGGGGTTAACTTTCCAGTATTAGAATATGTTCTTATCCATTCTAACTGATTTGTCAATCCAGTCTTTGAAGGTGGTACAGGCAAAAGAAATCCTATATTGATTCTGTTATTTTCAATAGATTTCAATGGGATTGCCTCGTTGCGGTTATATGCCTTATTTGAAGATATTGTTGATTTATAAGTTCCATATACTTTCCGATCCTTTTTCATAAATATCATCGCTGTAATATGTCTTATTGCAGTAAGTAATCCTATTTTGTTGTAGAAATCAATAGACCATTTTCAAATATATGGTTTACGTAAGAAACTCTTTCTTTTGTGAGCATTTCGCCATCATCACGGAAACATATGACTTCTCCGTTTGACATCATGATTCCTTCAGCCAGGGCTTCCCCTGTTTTTCCATCCATTACTATGTACTTTATACATTTGAATCCATAACTATCCCCATAGAACTGAAAATTTGTAACGAGTATAACCTCAAAATCCTGGAAGGTCTGTTTTGATAAGGAATTCAGAGATTTTACCAGATAATCTACTCGGTTATAAGAGGTAACAATAATAGAGATCATATCAACCAGATCATTGTAATTCAGTAATAATAATTAATGTAAATATGTCATCATTGGTGTGTGTACTTAAAAAATACAAGGATTTCCCTCAAATACTTCAAAACAACCTTCACAGGATTGGTGACGATTTTTGATTCCCCGGCATCACGCTCTTCCATTCTTATGGGTATCTCAACCATCCTTGGGTTCCCGGACACAGCAATAGCGAAGAGAAGAGGTTTATACATACCAGTGTAAGGTTTGAGTTTGGAAATCATATCCCTCTTTATGAGAAAATAACCGGAAAGGGGATCCTTAACTTTTCTTGAACTTGTTATGAGGGCATGAGAGAGGAGTGTGGCAGTTCTGCTCACAAAACCCCTATATGCAGGCCAACTGTTGTATCCTCCAGGCATGTATCTTGAACCTATGACAATATCCGGGTCTTCATCAAGCTTCTCAATAAAATCCGGAATGAAATCCACAGGATGCTGGAGATCGCAATCCATTGTCAAAACATACTCGGATAAGCAATGTCTGGATCCGACGATCTGTGCGTTCAGTGTGCCCATCTTCACTTTCCTCTGTATCATTCTCAGTGGAATAGGATAGGATTCCACACGCTTCAGAACCTCTTCCACCGTCCCATCTGTGCTGCCGTCGTCAACAATCACAACCTCAACTATGCTGTAAAGTTTCTCGTATGTTATGATGTTGCTTATCTGATCCAGCCATTTTCCAATGTTTCCGGCCTCGTTCAGGCATGCTGTAAGTATGCTCACAGTATGCTTGTACTTCGCCTCTTCCAGAAGAATGCTTCTCTCTTCACTCTTAACAAATATGTTTACCACCATGAATTCCTGAAAAATATCATGTCCCCATATGAAGATCCAATATCTCCTATGTGAACACCATATTCTCCATGAATGTCTCCGAGAATCAAATGGGCATATAAAATACTGCGTATTGTCAGACATTCATGAATCGTTTCTTTTTCTTAAAAAAAGGATGATCAGTTCCTCTCAAGCACAAATATGCCGGCGCTTGGCAGGGATGCGATTATGCTGTATGTGCCATTTGAAAGGCCATCCATGGCTATTGTCTGCAGGGACGGGACCGATTGAGAGGTCGTGGCCCAGAAACTGTTGTACTGGAAGACCAGATATGTGAATTTTGAAAGATTTCCGTAAATGCCGGGGGACCATGGTGTGGAATATGTGTTAAGGTGATTGCTGAAATATGGCATAAGGGTGTTCTCTGTGAGTATATATGCATCAGAAGGCATATGAGCAGATTCATTCATGAGGAAAAAACTTGCATTTCCATATGAAAAACTGTTTATGTCCTGCATTTCGCTTCCATAAGGCCTCTGCTCCATGGCAGCAGGAGAGAATATTCCGTATGGTATCACCACTATTGACAAAACAATGAGAACTGCCCCTATGACAGAGATAAGGGCAACGGCGGATATATTTTTTTTCTTGTTTGCAACAGTTCCGCCTGGATTCTTCAAGGAACCGATCTTTATGTGAGACTGCCATTTGCTTTTCATATATTCCGCTATGATGTTAATATTGCACACACCCATCACTGCACCAAGAAATACCGGACCAAGTAACATCGATCCGTACTGATAGCCCAGCTGGTAGTAGCTTGAGTATGAAGAAGGAAATGCGTAAAGCAGATACGGAATCGTCATGATAAGGGTAAGTGGGGAGAGAAATGAAAGAAATGCCGTATTCTTAAATATAAATGTTGTGTAAAATACCTTATCCCCAAGATTTGAGGATATGAACGAGAAAAAGCTGTGGGGGTTGGTGACAAGCAGTATCATGAGACCCACGGGGGAATCGGAGGCAGCCCCCGATGCTCCTGTGCCCGGCAGAAGGGAAGTGAAACCAGTACCTGACAGGTATCCCTTCATCAGCCCTGCGAATACCAGATATGCATAGAGGACGGCAATAAAGATGATGAAAAAGGAGAACTGTGCAATGCCCCTTGGATTGTGCCTGGATGAAAGCCAGATCTTTATATGCATTCCCCTGTGAGTCCTGAGGAAAAGCATCTCGTAAAGGAGGAGGACAGCAACTATATAGACAAAATTGGAGTGAAGCGTCACTGTCATTGCAAGGGAAAAGAGATGGAGAAACCTTCTTTCTCTTAGAAATGAGTAAAAAGCAAGTAGGAAGAAGAATGGAAGGAATGCCATGCTGTGGAATGGGAATGAAACAAGGCTCTCTGTGTAAGGTGACATCTCATATACCAGGAGAAATGATATGGAGGCAATCTCAAGGGACAGCATGGATTTCGTATGTCTTATAAGAAGAATTTTGGAGATGAGGTAGAGGACATAGCCCCCAAGAGCAACAAAAAGGTCCTGGAAAACAAGAAGGGATATGGGCGATTGATATATTGCGTAAACGGGTACTTGAAAGAACTGGAAGATTGTGAAATGCTCCGCAAGTATGGATTCCCCAATGAGGGGTGAATAGAAGAGCCCTCCATGGAGGAATGATTGAAGAAACTGTGCATGCATGCCCAGATCGTATCCGCTGTCACCAAGTGACAAATATTGTATAACGGAGAAAAGAGAAAACATGAAACTGAAGAATATGGTAAAAGCCACAGCTATTGCATTTCCTGGATGCTCTGCCAAACGAGTTCTAATTTTTTCAATGGAAACTATGATCCATCCTCTCCTCATGAAACATGCTGACATAACAGAATGAAAATCAATATTTTAATATATGCGATCTCAACCCACTGAAATGGTAAGGTTGTGCGACACAGTCCAGTAACCAACGAAGCCGTCGTCGGAACCATCCCAGCCGGGAACCCAGTAGTGTGAGAATATGTTGTTGAAATGGGCCGGGTT
>JAJZXP010000388.1 GCA_021806345.1 Thermoplasmata archaeon
CATCTCAAAGGCAAGGTTCTTCTGCGGCATATCTTTCACTTCTGCAAGGAACTCGTCCGACAGTATGGATATGTCAGGTTTATTCAAACCTGCTGCTGCGAATATATCTATGACCCGATCTGATACAAGAGCCTTTGAAAGTATCTGCTTTATTGCCGTTTCAGATTCACCTGAATCAATTCTTCTGGATTCCGTATTCTTAATGAGAGCCGATCTGACAGCCTGGAAGAATCCAACATCATCCCTTATCCTCATTGCTGAAGGATCCGGTATGACCAGGGCAAAAGCCTTTGTAAGTTCTGTCACATTTCTGATATACCTCTCCTTCCCGTCATTCTGCGAAAGAATATGATCCATTGCTTTTTTCTATATTGTTGGATGCAAAATTTAACTTATTTCTCCCACTACCCTTGTAATGAAAGGCCAGATTATAGCAGTGTCTGAATCGTTTAAAACATGTCAATCTTTAGCAATCAGTCTCTAAGAAGAAATTGAAAAGAAATTAAATATATAAGCAACCGAACATAATTGGTTTTATGAGGGAAAAGAAAGGATAGTAGTTAGAAAGAATTTGTGCAAAATTAAATAATCTAATGTTCAATTTATTGCCCAACCCTAAAAATTTAAAAATATACCTGTGGAATTACTTTTGAATACCTGCACAAATCCAAATATCTGTGATACCATTTTTTAAAGAATATATTTTTATATCATCTTTCCCTGTGCTTACTTCTTATTATTCTCTTACCATCATGAACTCATAATCTTAAAGGACAGACATATAAAAACTAAGTAAGATTGCACCTGAAATTTTATCGTGATTTTTAGAATCTACCTGTTTTTAATACATTATATTTAATGTCAATAGGAAAAATACGTAAGCCACAAAATGTTTACTAATTATTATTCTCCTAAGCGAAATAGGCAATTAAAGTTGTTATAGAAACGAATATCGCAAGTACCAATAATACTTTTGCGAGAGATATTGGTTTTCTTTCGCTTGCAACTGCTTTTGTACTCCCATTTACTATGAAGTGATACAGCCGTCTCTTATAATAAAAGCTTGACAAGTATAGAGGTACATAGATCAGTTTGTGTTCAGTGTCATTTAGAGTTATATTATAGTGCTCAAGTTTTTTTTCATCCCCTGAGATCATATCTTTACAGGCCTTTGATTCTAGCATATCTAATCTTATTTTAAATTTAGGTATTGCTTCTTCTAAGGGGATCAGATTAGTATCCACGCTTAATTTTCCTATGTACCTAGAATCAAAAGGTTCTGGTGACATGTAATCATAACCATCTATTATTGTCCACGAAAATCCTTTGTATCTTTTCATTTTTGCCAAATGCTCTATTAAGGTCTTTGACCCAGCTACTGGGATCGCCGGATAATAGCTTTCAATGATACCATTTACAGGAAACCAATCAGTATAATACTCTGTTTTATATTGAGTAACACCATCAGCATCCTTGTATGCTATCTGACGAGACCTATGCATACCACTCCTTCCTGACCAACTTGTTTTAGTATTTGTACTAAACACCCATACAGGGACAAAAAAAGGAACTATATCATTTAATTTTGTAAATTTAGTCATGTTACGAGGAGCCCAAAAACCTTTGGATAGCCAATTATTGAACACTTTAATTGCCTGATCCTGAGTTACAAGAAATGGCAAAATACCCTCTGGACGTGCCTCTTTTTGAATTGTTTCCGTTTTGACTATGTATTCTGTCCTACAATATGGGCAACTAGTTGAAAGAGTGTTACCAGAATAAGAAAGATTGGCCCCACAATTTCTGCACTTGTATGTTATTAATTCTATATATGCATTATCCTGACTGTTACTATTATTCTCAACGTTGATCCTAACAGCCTCCTTTTCTAATTGATTGTCAGATCTTGATTGCACCACTGTTTTGAGATCGTTAACATAAGGATATCCGCATTGAGGACAGAACTTTAATCCGTCCCTTGACTCTGCACTACAATTTTGACATTTCAATTCTGTATCACCTTATTTTTTTTTGATAAACGTTTTATTAAGAGAAAAAATTCACCAAATGAATGAGCATCATCTGAAAATATATGTATTCTAAATAGCATTATCCTCTACCTCTTTAAAATATGGGTTGGACAGGAATGCCTTTACCCTTGGCCTCCCGAAGTAGATCAACATTGGAATTCCTATTATTGTTCCTATTCCAAAGTTTAAAAAACACTCAAAAAAGAAGATTGAACGAAATATTCCTTGCCTCAAAGCCACTTTGGCCACAAGCAGAGATAGAGAGATTAAAACTATCAACGCCATTGAGGTGTAAATAATTCCAAAAATCAAGAATCCAGATGATTCCAATCCAGATGGTACGAAGATTATGATGATCCCTATCAAAAGATTAAAAGCTGCTACAACGATTTGTAAATCAACCAAATATTCTAAATTCTTAGGTGGAAAGTAACCTTTCGGCTCATTTGGCTTTAGTCTTTCTGACTTGCATACTTGGCAGTATAAAACTCCTTTAACCTCTGCATGACCACAATCTTGACAGTAATTGAATTTAGGTTTTGTTATCTTTGTTGAGTCGTTTTGATAAACATTCTCAGGGGAATATTGCGCACTAGAACCTATATCTTTCTTATCAGAACTGTTTTCTCTTTCCTCGTTGTTTATACTTAAAGTGTTCTTCGTATTAAACCCACAGTTACCGCAAAATATTTCATTGATACCCATAGCAAACCCACAATTAGGACAATAAGGCATATATGACTCAAACAATTGAGGGTTTATTAATTTTATGGTAACTCAATTTTTTAATGATTTTTTCCAAAAAAGTTGTTTAGCAATCTGAAGCATTTTTAATATTCGTAGTCTCGACTAAGTATTAATGTAATTATAAATAATGGACGTTTCCATTAAACCCAAAATCTAGTGTGCATCAATTGTGATTTAGGAATGAGACCAATATGATTGAGGTATAAAAGCAATAATTTCACATCTTAACTGGTTCTTGGAAAATGCTTTATATAGGCATATCTCAAAATAGTCTAACACCTTATAGAGGTTTTCTAATAAAAAGCTATGTGCACCTTTTAAATGAGAACCTCGCTCATATAATGTAAACCTAAAAATTCGAGGTTATTTGCTATCCGCCCCTTAACCCATATATGATCTTTTCCTTCACTCTATGAACCTTGTTTTCTATTTTGTGGCACTATTTCTACTATTGAGTTGAACTTTTTTGAGGTAAAGTTTCTACCGACCATGGGACCTACCTAAAACTGTCCAAGATATTTCTTGACTTTGGGTCATTAAGAAGTTTCCTAAGAGCATTCAAGATAGAATCGGTTTCTTTAATTTCCAGATATCTGAATAGCCCCTCATGCCATTCCTTCTTATTTACTGAACTGGTTCTGTAGTAGTTCCAGAATTTCAAATGAGTCGCTATATCTTTTTTCAGTTCCAATCTGGAATATTTGTCAGCAAATAGCATATTCCCTTTCTTCGGAGGAGACTTTCCAATTTTATCTATCTTGTATATCCCCACAATTATTCGTTCATCTTCTCTTTGACCTGGGTATCGTGTAGTTACAACAGCTATATCGCCTGGATTTACTTTCTTGATTGGTATGGGTTGGTCTTTTTTTGCTCCACTATGATATGTGCCAATCCCGAATCCCCAATCAATGAAAAGACGGCTTTCATAGCAGTAATTGTTTTTCTTTGGCCTTTGATTCTTCAATCCGGAGTCATAGAAAATTCTACACGGATTTCCTCCTAAAGAACAGATTACGTTTTTCATATTCTTTTTTATTAAATCATTTGAACAAACACCTTTAAATCCTATGAATTGACCGGCGTTTCCATCATTGTATATAGCTTTTAATGCAACATCCATTCTATTTCACCCGATAGATAGCTAAATCTAAGTTGCATAAATATGTTTGTGTTGTCCGACTATGCTTTACCAAACTGGGAATGAATCTCAAACTCTCATCCCTTAACACTGTAAAATAGGTAAGTTTTACATTTTATCAATTTTTTTCAGTTGCAAAACTTTTAAAACACATTAAATTACTTTAGAATTTATGAAGAGAAATCTATTCAGCAAGGAATACAATTCAGGAAGGAAGGATCAGTTCGATGTAGATTATGCCATATTTAAAAAGTGCTCGGAAGAGGCACAGACAAAGGAAGAACTTATAGCGATGTCAGATGAGAAATTCAACTACGTGATATCCAGGATAGCAAACGAGAATGCAAAGGAGCTGCTTGAGGAAATGCAGTTACTTTGAAAGAAATAGTAGATCTTAATAATTTTTATACCCAAGTCCTTTAAATATTTGGTGATATTATAGTTGTGGAAGTTCAGCAAGAGTTCAAAGAAAATAACAATATATCAATGCTACCTTCTTACATTAGCTCGATTTTCAAGGAAAAATTCGAAGAAAGCATAAACATTCTTGAACAGCTTTACAAAAAAAATAAGAGATGGATTGTCACATATTCTGGAGGAAAAGATAGCACAGCTCTTGTGGTTTTATCTCTGTATATGAAAACTGTCCATCCTGATATTGACCTTAACATTACATATTCAGATACTATGATGGAGATCCCTCAAATGTCTGTGGTTGCATATACATTTTTAAGATCCATAGAAAATAGTTATCCTGCAAAGGTTAAGATTGTCTACCCTGATATTAATGATACTTACTGGGTAAGAATGATCGGAAGAGGATATCCACCACCTGGACCTAGATTCAGATGGTGCACCCCTAAGATAAAGATTAAACCCTCAAGGAAACTACACGAAGATAATGGTCTATTCATAACAGGACTAAGAATGGGAGAAAGTCAACAGAGGGATATAAGACTTAAAAGTTCATGTCTTAATGGTGGGGCCAATGAATGTGGCAGTGATGTGTGGGTTAACCAGAAAGGGATAGACGTTGCGGCTCCTATTATACACTGGTCAGCTGAGGATGTTTGGTATTTTTTAATGTTTCCAGGTAAAAGGGCAATACCAGAAACACAGCTTGTCGTTGATCTATATGGAAACACTTCAATGCGATTTGGATGCTGGATGTGTACTGTTGTAATGAAAGATAGAACTATGATAGCACTTGCAAAATCTGGAGATTACAAAGTTCAAAAATTACTTGAATTTAGAGAGTGGATCGTTGAAGAGAGTAAAAAACCTGAAAACAGATATTTTAGAAATGACGGAAGAAAGGGGAGACTCAGAAAAGATTTTCGAAGACTAATATTGGAAAGATTAATGGAATTACAGGAAGGGATTGGAATTGAAATAATTACTGATGAGGAGTCAGGAATTTCACTGGAATTATTAAACTCGGAGAGATATGGAGAATATTATTAATTTATTTCGTCTCCTTCGATTTCGGAGTACAGAGATATTAAAAAACTTAGCATTTCCTCTTTAGTATCTTTATCTTGAACTATTTTTAATACACCAACAGCGAGATTGTCCCACAACTCTGGATGTTTTCTAAAATTCGGAACTGTTACTATAATCTTTTTACCCTCATTCTTAATGTCCATTTCTGATACATTTTTTGTTCTTTCTCTTTTAATATCCGCATTTTCATCTGCATGTAGGATTTCCTTGGTTAAATTGCTTCCAGTTCTCCTTATATTTGCACTTCTCTTTAAGGCTCTCTCTTTCTTTATTTGAGATACAATATTGGAGACTCCAGCCTTGCTTATAGCTTCTTTGATAACTCTTTCTGATGACTCTTGGAAAAGTTTTTCTTTACCACTCGTAGGGACCACAGGAATTGGCGGCGTCTTTTGTCTGCCTATGTTATTTATAACCTCTTTAAGATAATTCATTAAAAACCTATAAACTGATGAACCCTCATAAAGACTTTCCCTATCCAAGTTTACTATCCTTTGAAATCCATTATCAAGATATATTTCTGAAAACGTCTGGTGTAATATGAGGTACGTATCAGTGAAAATATTCGAAATGTCTCCTAAGTCATAACCTAGTGAAACGTTGTGAACACGGAATAATGTTCCTCTAAATTCTAACGGTAGAATTCTCTTACTCTGGTGATAATAATATCCAGTTAAATTTACGTGAAGAGGTTCATTTTCTACCACGATTTCATTGTCTACCTTTGGGAGAACCCAAATTTTAGGGTCTAAATTATCAAAACCAAATTCAGCTATATCGCTATCCGTAGGGTAAAGAAATGGCTTAAAAATCTTGAAATTATTTATCTCTTTCCCTTCTCTATTCAAAAAGATTCTTACCTCAAAATTAAATTTTTTTAACCTTTCTATCAATTCATTATAATCTTTGTTATCGGTTCCAGGTATTTCATAATCCTTTCCATTTAGGGAAACTTTCTTTCTTATAGGCCCATCAGGAAGATATTCTATTGGTGACATTACTGCCACGTCGGTTATCATTTTATCTAAATACGCCAATTTTTTTGTTGATTTCATATCAACACTTTGGATTTTTTGGGTTACAAATTTCTTAAAGTATTCATCATCATCTTCAATTCTTTTGTTTTTGTAAAAGTAGGAATCCCCTATTGATGGAATCAGACCGTCTAGGAATGGAGGTTCAAAATTAGAAATTTCATAGATTGTATATTGTTCAAACTCTTTTTCGGTATGTCTGGAACTTAAGTCAATATTCCCGAGCTTGACTTTATCCATAGATTCTGTTCTTAAAATTAGATCTTTAAAAAATTCGAATGACACATCAGCTATAAACTCTCTTTGCCCCTCTTTTTTCTTTGTTATTATTCTAAACTTGTTGCATGTTGCAGCTACTGAAAGCATCCCAATGCCGAAACTCCCTATTATTGGTCTTTTGTACCTATCTGTCTTCATCTCTCTATTTGGACTATCCTTATCGCTACCTCCAACGTGAGTGAATATTTTTTTTAAATCGTAAATATCCATCCCCCTTCCATCGTCTTTTATTATAAGCTTAGATAGCTTTATTGTACCAGTATGATCATAACCAAAATCATAGGTGATTTCAACTTTCGATGCATCAGCATCAAATGAATTACTAATAAGCTCCTTCAAAGCGCTTCCTGGACTTCTGTAAAGCCCAGATGATATGTGCTTTACTATTTGAGCAGAGACTTGAAGTGATATAGTTCCTAAGTCTTCATCATTACTTTCCATCTCTAATCCTCTTCTTTAATATCTTTCCATTTTTCTACTAATTTTGAGTTATTCTTCAAAGCATTGATAAAGTCTTCCATTGAATTGGTTAGTTGAGCTATACTATTTTGTCGACCATGAACGATCGCAGAGCTTGTGTCCCATAAGTTTAATAATGCATTTTTATCTTTGTCAAATTTGAGATTTATTTGATTATTACTACTTTTAACGCTTATATATAAACTTAATATATTCTTGTAGAGTTTCTTAGTTTTTACAGATTGATCTTCAATTTCTTTGATTAATGTACTTACCCTTAGATTTGTTTTTATAAAATCTAGTTCAGTTTTTTCCCCGTTTGCACTTTTTGCATAGGTTTTGTATTTATCTTTGAATTGGTCGACTAGCTTTTTATCACTATTTTCTGCGTCTTGACTTTTGATGTAATTAACCATTGGCTTATAATAAATGTCCATTAGAAAATCCTCAAGAATTACTCTTGAGCATATGGCCGCCCCATATACGTGCCCTGATCCAAGACTACAAAAGCTTAAGAAATCTATAAATCTTTCTCTATCAATGTCTGGTATACCACGCCTTATGCTGTTGAATGTTTCGTTTATTTTACCTAATTGTGGATCATCCCATTCCTGTTTAAACGTTATCGCTGTTTTTTTTCCATTTATTGACTGAGGTTTTTCTATTTGGAATCTATTTATATGATTGGAACTGCAAACTAGAATTAGACGTTCATCTTCGAGAGTATTATTGTTACCTTGATTTATTTGATTCACGTAATTTGCATCCATATACTGTATTACTTTAAATTCGTCGTTCGCATTTGAAATTCTACACTTCAATTTATTCAATTTTCCAATCATATTAATTTACCTCTCTATAAGCTCTTCTAACTTTTCTATCTGTTCTCCTATCTCCATTCCCTTCTCAGTCAAACTCAGCATTGTTTCCTGGGGATATTTTGACTTGTCGATTTCCTGCTTTACAACATTCAGTTTTTCAAGCTCCCTTAAAATTTCAGTTGATCCTGGAAGATCTTCATTGATTTCCTTCATGTTCTTTGATCCGTTTCTGTATAGATATAGAATTACAGCGTACCTTTCTGTGGATGGGAGCTTCCTGCCTTGTGAAATTGCCTCAGCTCTTTTGAGTTGCTCTGCCATCAATTGACCCTTTAGAGTTAAAGTGACAGAATATGTTTTGTGACCTATTTTCGCTTCTTCAATCTTAATATAACCATCTTCTTCTAAACTAGAAAGTAAATTATCAAGGACTTGGTGACTTTTAATTACCCTTGACAAGTCTATCTTTCTTGATATTTCGTTTCTACTTAATTCAAGTAAAATTGACTTTGCATATTTCAAATCAATAGCGTCCATCTGTAATGTGTTATATTACCAACTGTATATTAGGAATGTTATGATTATAATTGGTAATATTACCAATTACAAACACTCAAGTATAAAATTGTATTTGGTATATTTACCAATAGGCGATAATATGAGAACTACTATCAAAGTTGGAACATCTGGAAGGGCTCAGATACCTATGAATATTAGAATTAGGGAGCACATCAAAGAAGGAGACATATTAGTTGTAGACCTAAAAGAGGTAATCCATGTTGAAACAGAGGATTCCAGAAAGATGGAGGCTCCCGCATGAACCCTAGCTCAAAAACACAATACGGTGAGTATGCAAAAGACATAACTCCCCTCGTTAAGAGAACACCCCCGTATGAATGCTTAGTGGGAGATTATACATTCGAAATGGGGAGAATACCTGATGAATTCCAGATTAAATTAATGAAATCCTCTGGTGTTCGTGGACACGCTGTTTTTGAACTGTCGGAGTGGTATGCCGAAAGCTTTAAAGAGCATAAGAGCAGATACGCACAGTTTGAGTCCGACAAGGCCACTATTCTAAAAGATAGCGTTTCTGCAAGTTGTTCCTATGACCAAGTGAAGGGAATGTCAATCATTCGGATTGTCCAGGAGGGTGAGAGACCGGAGA
>JAJZXP010000306.1 GCA_021806345.1 Thermoplasmata archaeon
GTTTTATTGGTATTTAAACTACAAAGCCGGTTTAGGCGGCGTTGACGATAAAGGTAACATTATTGGTCTAAAAGAACAATACGAAAAGGCTAAAACAAAGATAGAGAATTGGGTGGGAGATTTCTGTACACCAAGACCCTCCTTCTCAGTTGAGCTTGTTAGGTCTCAGGATAAAGAGATCGCCGTAGTAACTGTAAATGAGGGAGACGTAACCTCAAAGCCATTCGCATTGAATGGAAACAAATTCTTTATACGTGCAAATTCAACAGATAGGCAGATGGATAGGGTAGAGATCGAGAAGATATTTAGTCAAAAGTATAGCGGCCAGGGCATCAATCTACCACGATTCTGAAGAGACAGGCTTATATTTCTTTACTGTGCAATATTAATTACAAAATGCGTTTATGGCAACGCTATACAAATAGCCGACTATCTCTGGGTGGGAATAGCAAAACAAGAAGTTGTTTGTTAGCTGTTGCTATATAAAAAGGGGATAAAATGACCTATGATTTCTTAAAACGTGCTGATTCTGCCATAGAAAAAAGCATTAATAAACCAGAAGAACAATTAAAGATAGAATTTGAATCTGAATTAAAGAATTATTTTAATTATTTAGAACTTGATATTGAAGGACAATATGAGCAACACCCAGGTAATAATCTTAGGATAATAAGCAAAAAAAGGCAAGATGCGACATACGGCAAAGTCGTTATAGAATACGAAGCAGTAGGTAGATTACTAACTAAGGCAGGAAAGAAACATGCACTCGACCAACTGAAAGTTGACTATTTATCAAAGTATTCAGAAGACGAGAGAAGAGATATGGTAGGGATAGCTTTTGATGGAAGAAAGATAATATTCGTTAGATGGGTAAACGGACAATATCATGAAGATGAACGAGATTATAGCGAACATAACCTAGAAGTTATGGTTAATTACATAAAGGGATTATTTAGGACTTCATTAAAAGAACTACCTAATAAATTTGGCTTTCATAGAACAATTACTCGTAATACCATAAATGTACTGTACGATAAATCATTTTCTAACAACAAAAGAGTTAAGATGCTTTTTAATGAATGGAATTTGAGATATAGTTCAATATATGGTAATGCCTTTAATCAAGACAAAATCAAAAGTCACCTCAAGGAAATTCAAAAGGAAATAGGAATTAAGAATCTTGAAGGCAATAGGCTTGTATTTGTCCTGCACACATTTTATGCCATGATTGTTAAGGTTATAGCTTCTGAAGTAGCCCAGACTTTCTTCAACGGGCAATCCAAATCTAACATAAAAGCTCTTATAGACGGAAATCTGAAGGACTTATTAAAAGAGATAGAAGAAGGTAAGTTCTTTACAGATGTTGGTATTGAGAATTTTATTGAAGGGACGTTTCTATCATGGTACATTGACGCGTGGGAAAACGACATAGAGAAAACATTGATAGATGTGATAAAGGAATTAGATTCATTTGATTTCTCAGAGTTCACTACAAGGCCAGAACAGGTAGTAGATTATCTTAAACTTTTCTACGAAGGAGTTTTTCCAAAAGAACTAAGGCATGATTTGGGTGAATTTTATACTCCAGATTGGTTAGCTAATTATATAGTGACTGAGACAAACTTTGATGGAGACGTTAGTCAGAGATTACTTGACCCTGCCTGTGGTTCTGGAACTTTCCTTATATCTATTCTAAACAAGATATATAACAAATATGAAAAAATTCAGAAAAAAGACGAGCTGTTAAAGAAGATTACAAGAAATGTAGTTGGATTTGACATAAATCCAGTAGCAGTTTTAACAGCCAGAACTAACTATCTAATTTCTCTTTCGAGATTTAATTTTCAAAAGACAGTTATTACAATACCAGTCTATTTAACAGATTCGATTGTCTTACCCGAAGTCGAGAAGCAAGATGTATTAAATAGAAAAAGCCATTTATATCAAATAAAGACTACAAAAGGTATTTTTAAGATACCTAGAGATATAAAGCCCATGATAATACAAATTATGCAATCTCTAAAAGAGAGTATAGAAAATAACCAAGATGTGGGGGATGTGGGATTAGAATTAAAAAAGAGATTCAATCTGGATGAAAATATAATTCATCATCTGATTGAGTTATATGAAAAAATATACAAGTTAAACAAACAGAATGAAAATAGAATATGGTTTGACATAATAATTAATCAGTTTGCGACACTTTTTCAAGAAAAATTCGATTTTGTTATAGGAAATCCACCTTGGGTAAATTGGGAATTCCTGTCTGATGAATATCAAAACAATCTGATAAAACTCAATGACCAATATGGACTTTATCTGACAAAGGGGTTGGAGTCAAGATTGGGTAAGATTCGTAGGGACATCTCTGCAATATTTTTTTACGTTTGTGCTGATGTATATCTAAAAGAAAATGGGATTATTGCTTTTCTAATAAAACCAATGTATCAGATGCCATCTGGTGTTGGCTTTAGAAATTTTAATAGAATAATGAATGTATATTCTGAAAATAGAAAACCAACTAAACTTACTGTCCCTATAAAGATTTCTTTAGTTGAAAATTTAACAGAAGAAAATCCTTTTGAAATAAATAATGAGGTTTCACTTATTTTTGGCACTAAAGGGCTAGAAACAAAATACCCGATAACTTATGAAAAATGGACAGGTAAGAGAACACATGAGTTAGAGAAGTATAAAGCTGAACCCTCAGATGAAAATAGTCTACTCTCTACATGGATTATATATAAAGGCAAGAAACCTGAAAAGGTCTTAGGAGAGTTCAACTATCCTGTAAGGACAGGTGTATATTTTGGACTTAAATCTGCACTTTTCGATTTGGAGATTATTATGGATAAAGGAAATCTTGCTCAAATCAAGAATTTTGAGGGTAAAATAAAAGATATAGAAAAGGATAGATTATATCCTCTAATTAAATCTAGACATTTAGATAAGTGGAAGATAGGCAGTATAGATGGGGAAAAATATACATACTGTATATTACCCCAAGATAGATTAGGAGAAAATAATGAGCAACAAATGAAGACTAACTATCCGAAGACTTACGAATGGCTCAGAGATTTTAGAAGTAGTTTCCTTAAACGAAAATCAAAGATGTTTACAAAAGAACCATTTTACTCTATCTTTGGTCTTGGTGACTGGAAGTCTCCATACAAAGTTGTCTGGAACAGTATGGGCAAAGACCCGTCTTTTGTTGTAATATCATATGCTAACGATAAAACATTGGGTAAAAGACTTATCTTACCAGAACATGTCTTACAGTTTATTCCTTTGACTAACAAACAAGAAGCATATTATGTATGTGCTATACTAAATTCCTCTACTATTAATCAAGTCATTAAGACTATATCATCAGGTAGTAAATCTGGCTTAACTAAAAACATTATAGAAAAAATAAGGTTAGATAAATTCAATCCTAAAATAAAGGGACATAAAAGATTAGTTATTTTGTCCAAAACCGCACATAACTTAGCGAAGAATAATAAAGAGGATAAGCTAAAAGAAATAGAGAATGAGATTGATAGCACTGTAAAAAAGTTATATAAAAAAGAGCAAGTTAAAAAGAGACCAAACGGAAATGGGAAACTTGCATAGGAGTATCTGACTTTAGTAGCAAAACTCCCAAAGAGGGCTTTGTTGATTAAGTCTGACTTTATCAACAATTTAAATACTTTATCAACAAATATATACATATGAAGATCAGTAAAGTAGAAGGTGGCAGGCTTGGGAAATCTATTTATTGGTGGCTGGTGGTCTGATGATTAAGGTTATAGAAAAGTATATAAGCTTATATTTACATAAAATAACTACAAAAACTGCGTTATGGCAACGCTATACAAACAAGCCGATTATTTCTGGGTGGGAATAGCAAAACAAGAAGTTGTTTGTTAGCTGTTGCTATGCAAGATTGGTGATATTATATGAAAAACGATAAAGTCTCAAAAGAATCAAAAGATTTGGTAATAGAAAACGTAGAACAGATTAAGAAAATGTTTCCAGAGGTGGTATCAGAGGGCAAGATTAATCTGGAAAAGCTAAAGTCAATATTAGGACAGGAGTTAGACAGTAAAGAGGATTCATACACATTTAATTGGGCTGGAAGAAAAGATGCCTTTAGGAGCATACAGGCAACAGCAAAAGGAACGCTAGTTCCTGATGAGAAAGAGTCAATAAACTTCAAGCAGACGAAGAACATATTCATAGAAGGAGACAACCTTGAGGTCTTGAAGCTTTTGCAGAAGTCTTATTTCAATCAGGTAAAGATGATTTACATAGATCCTCCATATAATACTGGGCATGATTTTGTTTATAAGGACAATTTCAAGAACGGAATCAAAGCATACCTTGAACAAACAGGACAACTTAATGGAGATGGAGTATTGCTTACTACCAACCCAGAGACAAGTGGCAGATTCCATTCTGATTGGATTTCAATGATGTATCCCAGACTCTTTTTAGCTAAGAATCTGATGAGAGAGGATGGAGTCATATTTGTTTCAATAGATGACCACGAAGTTCATAACCTTAAGCGTATATTAGATGAGATTTTTGGTGAAGAGAATTTTGTTGCACAGATAGTATGGCAAAATCTAGATACGATTAAAAATGATGCAAAATATTTTTCAGATAATCATGAATACATTATGGTTTATGCAAAGAATAAACCTTCTTTGATAATAAAAGGGATAAAGAAGGGCGAAAAACAGAATGGTTATTATAAAAATCTAGATAATGATAAGCGAGGGGATTATCTATTAACTCCTCTACATGCTAAAAGTGGAGGTGAAAACTCTATTTATGAATATACCTTTAAAAACGGTTATAAGTGGAAACCACCACAGGGAACTTATCCTCGTTTCTCAATCGCAACCTTAAGACAATTAGAAGCAGATAATAAGATTTATTTTGGAGGAAAGAAGAATTCTGTTCCTCAAAAAAAGACATTTTTAAAAGAAGTTTCTGACCGTATGAAATTAACTACTTTCTGGAATTATGAATTTGCAGGTAGCACACGGCAATCTAACAGCGAATTAGCAGATTTATTAGGGAAAGGTATATTTGATAATCCAAAACCAACGAAGCTTATAAAAATATTCATTGATTCGTTTACTGAAAATGGAGACATTGTTCTAGATTTTTTTGCTGGAAGTGGAACAACTGGACATGCAGTTCTTGAATCAAATAATGGAGAAAATAGATGGTTTATTCTAGTTCAACTTCCAGAAAAGACGGATGAAGAATCTGGGGCATTTAAACAAGGATATAAAACGATTGCAGAAATAGCCAAAGAAAGAATAAGGAGAGTTATAAAGAAACTTGAGAAAGAAGAGAAAACCAAATTGAAGAAAGAAAATATTGACTTGGGTTTTAAGGTCTTCAAACTAGAAAAATCAAACTACAAGATATGGGAGAATTATGAAGGTCAGGACATCAAAGAACTTACAAAACAATTAGACCTATTCAAAAGCCCATTGGTAAACGGATACGATGATTATAATGTAATCTACGAATGTATCGTAAAAGAAGGTCTAAACCTTAACGCCGAAATAGAAAAGAGAGACATAAACGGAAATACGATATACAAAGTAAGCGATGGGAATCAAAGTTTTCATATCTGCCTAGATGAAAAAATAAAGCAAGAAAATCTAAACAAACTAGACCTCAAAAAAGACGACGTGTTTATATGTCTTGACAGTTCTCTTGATGACAGTAAAAAGGTCAATATCTCATTACAATGCAAATTAAAGACCTTGTAGATGATACTATGGAATTTAAATTTGACAGCAATCTTGAATTTCAATTAGATGCAATTAACTCCATTGTTGGTTTATTCGGTGGACAGATAAAGACAGATAAAATGTTTGTTGATGCGATAATTCCAAATTCCCTCACACTCTCAGAGAAGACAATAAAGGAGAATTTGGTAGAAATACAAAAAGAAAACAAACTGAAAGAATCCAGCAACTTAGAGAGCATGGATTTCTCGGTTGAGATGGAAACTGGAACTGGAAAGACCTATGTTTATCTGAGGACAATATTGGAACTTAACCTGAAGTATAACTTCAGAAAGTTCATAATAGTAGTCCCTTCGGTAGCAATAAGGGAGGGGGTCTTAAAATCATTAGAAATGACCAAAGACCACTTCGCCAAGATTTACGACAACATTCCATATCTCTTCTACGAGTATGAATCATCTAAACTTAACAAGATTAGGCAATTTGCTAGAAGCAATAGCCTAGAGATAATGGTAATGACTATTGACTCATTCAATAAGGACACGGCAGTGATGAACAAGAAAATGGATACGCTTTCTGGAGAGAGACCGATAGACTTGGTTAAAAGAACAAGACCTATACTAATTCTTGATGAACCTCAAAACATGGAAACCGAAATTAGAAAAAATGCGATAGCAAGCCTAAACCCTCTGTTCAAATTAAGATACTCAGCAACGCACAGAGAATACTATAATCTAGTCTATAGGCTAACTCCTTTTGAAGCCTATAATAAAAACCTAGTTAAAAAGATTGAGGTATTATCGGTAGTGAAGGAAAACGATTTCAATAGCTTATTCATTCAATGCGAAGACATAGTAGCAGATGCAAGAGGACTATATGCGGTATTGAAGCTTAACAAAAAGCAGAAGTCAGGATATAAGATTACTTCAATTAGAGTAAGCAAGGATGACAACATAGAAAAGAAGACCAACAACCCAGATTATAAGGATTTGAGAATAACCAAAATTGATGCAAAGTGGGGCATCGTTGAGTTTGGAAGTGGACTTACCCTTAATAAGGGAGAAGGAACAGGAGATACGAAAGAGGCTTTAATGCGGATTCAAATAAAGCAGACGATAGAAGAACATTTTAGGAAAGCAAAACTTCTAAAAAAATACGGCATAAAAGTTCTCTCATTATTCTTCATAGACAGAGTAGCCAATTATAAAGATCCTGACGGCTTTATAAGAAAAACCTTCATGGAAGAATTTGAAGAAATCAAGAAGAATTACCCAGAATACAAAGACCTTGACGTAAATACTGTCCATAATGGATACTTCTCTGAGAAATACAAGACCGAGTCAGGAATGGAATCTGACAAAGAGGCTTTTGACTTGATAATGAGGGACAAGGAAAGGCTCTTATCATTTGGAGAGCCAACACAATTTATTTTCAGCCATTCGGCATTGAGAGAGGGATGGGACAATCCAAACGTATTCAATATCTGTGTTCTGAGGGAACTTAATACTGAAATTTCAAGAAGGCAGACGATAGGAAGAGGTATAAGACTCCCAGTAAATCAAGACGGAGATAGAGTGCTTGACCCAAATATCAATAGGCTAACAATAGTCGCAAGCGAATCCTACACAGACTATTGCCAGAGGCTACAGCAAGAATACGAAAGAGACGGGTTTATTGAGGTGCCTCCAAAGCCGTCTAATGCGAGGAAAAGGGCAACAGTAGCACTTAGAAAGGGCTTTATGCTAAACCCAGACTTCAAAGAACTGTGGAACAGAATATCAAAGAAGACAAGATATGCAGTAAATATTGATACTGAGGATTTGATCGATACTACAATAAAAAGCCTAAATAAAGTCAATATAGAAAAGATAGAAGTTAGAATAGTACGAGCAAATGTAGAAATTAAGGAAAACGAGATAGATGCTCCTGCGATAACTGGCGAAGAGTCTCAAGAGATAGAACTTGAGTTGCATGTGCCAAATCTTCTTGACATAATCAGCCAAGATACTAACCTAACAAGAAACACTATATACGACATACTAGCCAAATCAAAGACGTTTGATGGGATATTCAACAACCCAAGAGAATACATAGACTTGGCAAGCAAGAAAATCAAGGGGACTCTGACAGACTACCTGATAAATGGAATAAAATACATGGAAATTGGAGAGCATTGGGAGATGAAACTATTTGAGAATATGGACTCATACGAGGAATATGTTTATCGTCTTGATAAGGAGAACTCCATTTATGATGGAGTAATATTTGATGCTGAAAAGGAAAAGACTTTTGCCCAGAAACTAAATGACGACCCTAGAATAAAACTATTCATAAAGCTTCCAAATTGGTTTATTGTAGAAACACCAATAGGAACGTATAACCCAGACTGGGCGATAGTCCTAGAAGAACAAGAAATATCAGGAAGAAAGAAGCCTAAAGTATATCTAGTAAGAGAGACAAAGTTCGTAGAGAGTCTTGAGAATCTGAGACCTTCCGAAACAAATAAGATAAGCTGTGCAAAGGAACATTTCAAGACAATAGATGTAGACTATAAGGAGATACCGAGCTATGACGAATTAGTAAGCTAAACCAACCCCACAAATCAACTGAATAATAACCGTATAAATAGTTTTTAGACACTTTATGGACAAGATGATGGGTTTTTAGACAGATTTGGAGTTTTTAAACAAGGCTGGTTTAGGCAGCATTCAAGCAAAAAATATTTGAAGAATAAAGTAAAATAAATAAAACGAAAGGTATATAAATGTTATGTATTATAATATATTATAATATAAAAAAAATAATATGAAAGTGATAAAATGCCTTTTATACAACTAAGTTTAACTGAGGAACAATCAAAGAAGCTGGAGTATTATAAAATTTTGAAGAATTTTAAAACAAAACAAGAAGCAATGTCTGATCTTATTGATCAGCTTATAATTGATGTTAATATTAAAAATGTAAGTGGAAAATCCCACACTCTTTAGAGATGAGATAAAAGTGAAGCAAAAGATATATAAATTTTAATAATATAATAAATGGGGTTGTCATGAAAACTGCATATAAATATCGTGCATATCCTTCAAAAGAACAGAAGGAAATACTTAATCATCAGATGTTTCTTTCAAAAGAACTCTACAACCTACTCCTTGAGAAGTCAAAAGAATATTATAAAAACATAAAGAAGACACTTACAGAATACAGAATGAATGTTTGGATAACGCAGATAAAAAAAGAAAGACCAGAATTTGCAGAATTATATGCACAAGTTCTTCAGAATGTCTCAAAAAGGATATCAGATGCTTACAGTAACTTCTTCAGAAGG
>JAJZXP010000242.1 GCA_021806345.1 Thermoplasmata archaeon
GAGAAAATGAGTATATACACCTTCCCTGCTCTGAACCTCCCTGTTCTGCCTCTTCTCTGAATGGTTCTGATTTCTGACGGAACTGGCTCAAAAAATATCACTATGTCTGTTGACGGTATATCCAGTCCCTCTTCTGCAACGCTTGTTGCAAGCATAACGTTGTATTCACCCTTCTTAAATTTTTCAATACCCTCTCTTTGATCCGCTTGAGACATGCCCCTGTCTCCTTCGCGACTGCTCTGACCGATAAATCTTATGGGTCTGACAAGTTTTGACCTCGCCTCTATATACCTTAAAAGCAATTCTGAGGTTTTTCTATAATGTGTGAACACTAGGCATCGTGAATCTGGCTGTTCCTTCGCCATTTGCTCTGTCATTTCCACTACTTTCCTGAACTTTGGATTCTCGTATGTATCCATTTCAAGACGTATCATCTCCTTTGCTGCAACGAAATTCCTATTTTTATGCCAGATGTTTAATGTTCTCATAATGGATTTTTCCTCGCTATTTTCCATTTCCTGAATGTAGTTCATTGCCACTTCAATTCCCTGAGTTTCTATATATTCTCCCAGAACATCCATTCTGATCACTGCAGTGAAATATGGGATAGAGTTGAAAAGTGCTTTATCTCCTCCCACTGCCCTTTTTGATAGTTCCCTGATATATTGGCTCAGGTCAGCTCTTGAAGCGTTTCTCTTCACATAACTGAATTTACTCACTATTGAATCCATAAATTCCTTCTTAGCAAGTCTGAGAAGAGATATTGCCCTCTCCTGCTCCGGGCTTATTTTCAAGAATACAGGTTCGGTGTCAGATCCTTTCACGAATGGAGCTATATCAGGATCCTCGTCGGTTTTGATTAGGACTCTTGAAATTTTGAGATTTTCTTTGATTTCGTTTACCTTTTCATTTTTTGATCCTGGACTTGCCGTCATTGCGAGGATTCTGCGGCCCGGTAACTCATTCATTGCCTTTGCGACGCTAACATAAGCATAATTTCCAGTTGCCCTATGTGCCTCGTCAACTATCAGAAGATAGAATTTTTCAAGGAATATCATGCCCCTCTCCATATCTTTCTGAACTGTTTGCGGTGTGGAAATGACAAAATCTGCTTCGGCCCAGTCTGACATTCTCGATGATACAGGATCATGCCCTGTCAGACTCTTTATCTTGTAGTTAGTGTTTTCAAAAAGTTTGGTCATGGTAAGATAATGCTGGTCAACCAAAGGCCTGGTTGGTGAAATCATGATTACCTTTTTTCCAAATTTGAGGTAATGATCTGATAGCATTACTGAAACCAGCGTTTTTCCCAATCCTGTTGGAAGTACCAATAGGAGGTTGGATTCTAATGCTTTCTTGTATGCTTCTATCTGGTATGGCCTGGGTTTCATTCCCTGGAATTCAGGAATATCTTCCTCCATGTGAAGGAATATATCTGAACCTAATTAAAGAGTTGCATATTATTCTGACTTCGCCCATCTTGAGGGAATAGAGTTTTCCTGGTCATAGACAGTTAGTCTTTCATTCAGTCCAAACGTCTTATTCTATCTTCCGCTCTTTTTCTAAAGATATTTATGAAATAAGAGAAGAAATTGTGCTGCATTAATTTTGTAGGTTAGTACAGGAAATTTCAATAGAATTATAAATTATTTGTTCCTATGGGATGAAAGGGCCGGTAGATCAGCGGTAGATCGCTTGCTTCGCAAGCAAGAGGCCTCGGGTTCAAATCCCGACCGGTCCATTCGAGCACAGTTATGAATACACATTCTTTCTGTGACCAATTTTTATTACTACGATTATTAACTCATTGTTTTTAATTTGATAAATTGCTCTATAGTCTCCCATCCTCAGGCTCCACAATCCTGTCAATATTGAGGTTAGAGGTTTTCCACTCTCAGGCTCTGTTTCGAGCTTGTGAAGAGCCTTCAGTATCCTATTTCTGATCGCTCTGTCACATTTCCTGATAAAATCCTCTGATTCTGATGTGAGAACAATCTCAAAAGGCAGTACTAATCAAGCTCCTTGGTAATTTGATTGAGAGTCTTTGTTCTACCCGCCTTCATATCATCGAGACCCTTTACAATTCCCTTCATCAATCCGGGATCGGAAAGAATCTCGAGAGTTTCAATTAGGGATTCCCGGCTGGCAACTTCCGGAGAATATGAATCTATTAATCTTGAAATGAGATCGTTGTAAGACTCCCTTGGGTGTATTTTGAGACTGTTCAGTCTTTCTTTGATCTCCTCGTTTATCTGAACTGTTGTAACCATAAGTGTCTATAGGTAGCAATAGTAATTAAACTTTCTGTAGATTACAAGCCCTACGAATCCCGTGTGGAACTTGATAACTCCATCACCACATTTTCCACAGAGTAATGTCCGAAGTTAGGACACTTGAGGTTTCTCTTGCCTCTCAGATGTAAAGTACTGATTCCGCGAATTATAGTTCTTTCCTTCTTTATGATGTGAAGGTAACTTCCATAGATGGTAGAATTAAATTTCATTTAGAAGGCCTCTTCACAACCCGACTATGGAATGTTTAAGATCTCTTAGTCATTTCAATACATGATATCTCTGTTCTCTCCTTCTCGATAACGGAAGAGCATGTTCATGATGCAAAGGAAGGGAAGAAGATGCTTTCATCCATCAGGAGTGTAATCCTGAGAATATTCGGTGACAAGGATCATGATTAAGGGGGGAGATATTCAATCAGTTTGGATCAGGAGCAGTGATACCACCAAGGAAGAATGCCTCCACACATTCAAGGGGATCACCACCCAGGGCAAGAATCGTTAGACAAATCCACAATACATCCGAATGAGATTGGAAGGAATCTGTTCAATACGGGAAGAGATGGAATGTGGAGATATACTTCTCAGGCCCCAAGAGAACCATGGGTGAGACAATCAAGGCAGTTAAACCTGAATATATCGCTCGGGAGATTGCCCTGAAAGATTAGTATTACAACAACATGAAAGAAATGACCTACGCCTATTGAATTGTGCAACACACTTCATATTTTAGAATCTAGATAATACTAGCAGGAGATAAATATAAGATAGGGTTATAAATCAATTACACTAACTAATATGGACACGTAATTATGGAAAATGATTCACATTCAAAATACATAAAAGCAAACGAAATAGCTTGGGATGAAGTTACACCAATTCATCAGTCATATAGAAGTGGTCAGGAGAATTTCTTTAAAAACGGCGGAATAACCCTAGACAAATACGAGCTAAAATATCTGCCAGTGCTTAACGGAAAGAATGTTGCACATCTCTGCTGCAATTGTGGTCAAGATACTTTATCTTTTGTTAACTTAGGAGCACAATGCACCGGTTTCGACCAGTCAGGGAAAGCAATAAATGATGCAAGAAAGCTATCTAGAAATTCCGGAGTTTATGCAAAATTTGTGAAAACAAATGTGATGGATATCCCCAAATCATATTATGGAAAGTTTGACCTTGTCTATATCAGCATTGGAGTTCTAGTTTGGATTCCTGACATTAAACTTCTCATTAGAAATGCTTCGAAACTTCTAAAGAAGGGCGGCGAGCTTTTCATTTATGATCAACATCCTGTTGCCAATCTATTTGACCCAGATTCTGAATCAAAATATGAGGTAAAAAATGATTATTTTAGAACAGAACCAACCGAACTTCGAGGCCTTGACTATATTGGAGGGAAGGAATATGATGCTAAGCCAAATTACCAGTTTGCGTTTAGGCTGTCTGATATTTTGAATGGAATTGCAGAAAATAATCTTAGACTGTCCAAGTTTATGGAATTCAAGCACTCAATAGAAGATTGCAGACCAAATAAAACCCAAGATCAAAATTCTTCGAAGAAATATTTCAGTATAAAATTGGAAGGTGTACCAAATATGTTTTTGTTGATCGCTGAGAAGTAATGGCAACCCTAAAATTGTTTTTTAGAATGAAATATAACACAACTCAAAGCTATTCTGTGTTTGAAGTGTGTTTCCTAATTGTTAAGAATTGAAATAGCCCGTTTTAATGGATTGGCTGGTGAGTTTTGTGTGCAGCACACCAGCCTATATGCCATACAGTAGGAGTTCTTTTTCTGATTAGGTTATGGATATGAATGAATCTAGGAAACATGAGAAAGTTACCATTGCATCTCTGTTGATTGTCATCTCATTTATAGTGCTACTCTACCTGAATGTCATTCCGCAACTTCAGACAACAAGAAATGACATGCTACAATCATTTCCATTCCTTATAGCTGTCCTCACTGGAATTCTTATATCTTTAAGTTCGCAGATTATATGGAATTTCTTAGTCAGACCTTCACTTAGCATAGAGCCTATACCCCGAGTTGCAGGCAGCGAGCCTGCCATCCACGATACTCCGTCTTGGAAGAGAGCTTATTACCACCTAAGGGTCAAGAATTCTGGAAGGTCCCCAGCTTTCAATTGTAGGATACGTATGAACTTTTATGATTCCGCAGGAGTTGAAAAATTCGTAATTAACGGCAAATGGGATCGCGGTTCACAACCATTGGTCTACCAGTGGGTCCCAAAGAGATGGCTCCAGAACGGTACAATTGAAAGCGAGTATACCGAAACGCCAAATGACTTCCTGATCCCTTTTTCCGAATCCATCGACCTCTTTCCGTCCGACATCGAAAGCTTTGGTTTCATAGTAAAGTATGACAAAGATCCGGATTGCTATGGTTTCAGCGCATGGGGATATTTGCGCCTCTGGCTTGGACATCGAATTCCTGAATGGAAACTGCCGTCAGGGAAGCATACTGCAAGGATCACTCTAACCTTTTCTAGCGGCTCATCAGGGCACAGTTTCACAAAAGAATTCGAAATAAAGAATCTAAGTGATGAGCTGGACAGTGTCGTTATAAGTGCTGTCAAAAGGAAATAGGAGTATTCCCTTAAAACAATAAGCAAATCCCGACCGGTCCATTTCACGTGAAAGTTTAGAAAGCTTGTAATTTATAAAGCTAACTTGTAGGCTTAGAATGTTCATTCTCCCCGTAAGTTCTATTCTGCCTCGCTTTTCTGACAGAATTACGCATCTCCTTGGCCCATAGATAGACAAGTACGAGCACAGTTATTGAAGGTGCTATGATACCAATTATCCATAAATGAAATGCCATATTGCCACGCTTACCACGTAGGGAGTTGTTTGCCATCATCGGACATGTGGTAATTGGATCTCCTTGACCCCAAAGCTGTGTGAACCCTCTCGTCACTTTATTCCTGCATCAGGATCTGGGAAGCTATTTAGTTAATCATAATTCAGGTCGAATTCATTCTCACATTTAGGGCATTTCAAATGATACTTCTGAGCCATGCTACTCTACCATATTGATTATGTTTTACGAATATATATGCAGAAATCTGCAATTTACTTTACAAGTTGAAAATAATGCCATTTTTTATTGTGTATGAACTCGTTTAGAACTTCTATGGATTCACAATGACGAAGGAAAATACGATAGTTTGAGATTTTAAGTATCTTGGAGATCGTGGTTGAACAACAGAACTCCATAAGATAAAACTTCATAATATCGAACACTATAGACAACTGTGAAAATTTCAACGATACAGGTAAAGGAAGAGACAAAGAAGACGTTGCAATCAATGAAATTACACCCTAGAGAGACTTATGAAGAAGTGATCGAAAAGATGCTGGAGGATCTTCGCGAACTTAGTGAAGAAACTATAGCAGATATAGAGGAAGCCAGAAAGGAAATTGAATCTGGTAAGTTCGTTACACATGAGCAACTGAAAAAGGATCTTGGACTCTGATGGAATACGAAATCATCTGGTCAACCAAGGCAGCAGATCAGATGAAAAGTCTAGACCGATCTGTTGCCAAAAGAATTCACGAGAAAGTGGATCTGCTTTATCAAAATCCGGAAAGGTATATTGAGAAACTAGTCGGGTATCCATATTACAGGCTTAGGGTAGGGGATTATAGGGTGATCCTTGACATCAAGCACGAATCTGTTAGAATATTGATCCTAAAGGTTGGGCACAGAAGCAGAATATAGAACGATAGCAGTTTTTTATAGTATTCGCCTAAAACATTAAGCAAATCTCGACCAGTCCATTCTGGGAGCAATATTTATGCTTTAAAGCTAATTCGCTTGTACAGTATTGAGTGTTATTATCTGTTGTACAAATATTTAGATAATAGTTATATACAACTATAGCTTCTATGTGTTATGAGCCAAACTACCATACAAGTTTCAAGAGAGACCAGAGAAGAGCTCAAGAAACTGGGAAGAAAGGGTCAAACCTACAATGAAATAATAGAGAATCTTATGGAGATTGGCAAAAGAGCTATGTTTTTTGCTGAACTTGATAAAATAGCAGACGAGGAGGAGTTTATCCCTCTTGACAAGCTATAATGTCCTCCTATCAACTACAGCTTCAAAAGAATTCAAAGCTTTGCAGAAAATAGAGCAGGAGAGAATAAGGGCGAAGTTGAATGAACTTGGAGAAGATCTCTATAACAATTCCAATAGACTGGATACCAAAAAACTGTCAGGGTTCAATCGTACATATTTCAGGTTAAGGGTTGGAAATTACCGAGTCATATATTATATAGAGGAAGAGACAGTTAAAGTCGTGAGAATTGCCATAAGATCTGGCGCATACTCATGGCTTGATTAATTTTAGAGGATAAAAGTATTTTTGGTATTCGCTTAAAACAATAAGCAAATCCCGACCGGTCCACTAGTTTTTATTCTTTGAATTTTTATCACTGATAGGTATTTACAATATCACTGCCAACTGATAGTTATCAGTGATACATTAATAACGTATCACTATATACAGATACTGAGATGAATGAAGATATAGAGCCAGTTTCTCAATTTATACTTGAAAAACTCCATATTTCTCCCGATGGAGAAATGAAATGGTCTTATCCAATATCTGTTGGAGAAAGGGAATTGCTGATAGATTTAGAAATTGAATCAAGAGACACTGTAACGCTTGTTGAAATCAAGCCTAGAATAAATGAAGACACAATATACAGAATATATGCCGTTTCACACTTAATAGATAAACAATTATTGGGCAGGAAGAAGATGAGATTAGTTTGTGTTGGGAAATCACTGAAGTACAGCACTCAAGAACTTGCCGCAAGACTTGGTGTAGAAACCTTGCTTATTCCTCCAAAATTGTATCAGTACTTTTCACCGAAGGTAACTGCGTCAAAGTTGAACGTCCCTTTTGAGCACTTAAAAGTGAGTCCGTCAAGACTTACTTCTGAAAAGGCATGGAAAATCGTCTGTTACTTACTGACTGGCAGGCCATCAAACATCCTTGCTGTTTCTAAGAAAACCGGCGTTTCATACGGCTGGACAAACAATATAATTCATAAACTTGAAGACTCTGGAATAATAAATGCAGATTACGGTTTAAGAGTGAAAGATATAGATAAGCTTTTCAACGTAATCTCGTGGGAAAGGCCCTTGGAGGGTCTGATAGTGGAGACTATAGACACATATTTCAGTACCGCGACCCAATGTATAAATGAAGTCGCACTCAATCTCAACAAGATTGGAATAGATTATGCGTTCACGGCCCATTCGTCTGCCGTTTCATATGGTTCAACCATAATGAGGGAAGATACCGCTTATATCTACCTCTCAAAACCATCCGACAGAGAAGTTATCAGGTCATTTTCTGGAAGAGGAGCGGGTAAATGTCGCTTGAAGGTATATGCACCCGAAAGAGACATCATGAAATCTTCCACTATGTTTAATGGTATTCGAATTGTTGATGTGTGCCAGAATATACTGGATCTTGCAGGATTAGGTGTGGATGGTCGAATTGCAGCAAAGGATCTGGTGAATAAGAGTGGTAAATGAAGAAGGTGAAGAACCCACTCTAGCTCGAGATTCATTTGAAGAGCTTAGATATATTTTCAACTGGAGCCTCTCAAGCAAATATTACAGTTTAGGTGATATCATTCTCATAGGCGGATGGCAGTACACTCATTTAATCCCTGGAAATATTCACTCGATATCGACTTTATTGTATCAGGTCGTTTCAAAAAGTCGTTACAAAGTCACTTATACTCAAGTAGAAAATATAGTAAAGAAAGGAATAGTTCAGGAAATACGTTATTTCTAAAAAGTTTAGACTCTGGAAACATTTATCTCGACTTTTTACCAAAAAAAGATCAATTCCACGGAACAGGAAAAACACTCAATTTGTTAAAAATAGATTACGAGACCACAACCAAAAATATTTCATATTCCTCCGGGACTGAGTTTTCGGTCATTGTCCCTGAGATCTCTATGCTCTTCTTGCTAAAATTAAAAGCAGCATGGGATCGATACTATGAGTTATCTCGTGAAATCGTTCAGGACAAAGAGCATTTGAATGACAAATTTACCAAGGATTGTGGCGACATTGTTGCTTTGCTTCAAAGCAGTGAATTTCAGTTTGCAAGATTTGATTGGTTGTCTACTAGAATATCTGAATTTGATTTCTTAAAAGACCTTCTAAAACAGGGAATTATAGAAGCCAATTCAACATTCGATCATGCTTCTCGTAATGAAACAAAAGCACTCGTCCAAAAGCTATTATCTCTTATTTGATGAAACAGTGGACTTAATGGAAATAAGGGTTTTGAGAGTGACCCAAAAGTATTCGCTTAAAACAATAAGCAAGTCCTGATTGGTCCATTTTTTACGGCTCTTAAGAGTTCCTGAAGACCTCCCTCTGAATGTCAGAAAGATCCATCAGGATGGTGTCTTCACCCATTTCCTTAAATTCCCCTCTAAAACCACTTTTGGAAAAGACTGCATAATTGTATCTACAGCCAGGGAACTGATTTCGAAGAGCTTCAGACTTTGACTTCAATTTTTCAACTGCGTTGGCAGATAATGGGCTGTTAGTCCACTTGCACTCGGCGAAAAGCAATTCTCTTCGTGTTTCAGAGTACGCGACAATATCAATCTCCTCAATATCCCTCCCTTTCTTTCCAGTTCCATTCCTGCCCCACCATCTGGAAACAGTGCTGAATGATCTGCCTAATATTCCTTCCAC
>JAJZXP010000058.1 GCA_021806345.1 Thermoplasmata archaeon
GCTCCAGTCAGGTTATGATTAACTATGGGTCACCTGATAAATGATGAGTGACTGGAACTATGAACCGGAAGAGACCCGTAGATCTGGGTTCGAATCCCAGTGCTCCCACTACAAATTAATGCCCTCTTCTGTGTAGTTTAAGCTCTAAATTTTCCTCTTTAAATATTGCCCACATTACACTTTGTAGACTTCTATAAACATCAAAGAAACTTGCAATTATTTAAGCGTTATCAGTATATAAACTCAGATGCCTAAACAGTCAGTAAAACTAACTTTACAACTTCCGGAAGGTCTTGCCAAAGAAATTAACGAGATTGTGGAAAAACATGATCTGTGGATGTCATCCCAAGATTTCATCAGGGAAGCAATTAAAGAAAAGATAGAGCAGTGGCACAAGGATCATGCTGTGGGGTGACTTAAGTGGTTGGGAATAGTGAATCTAAAAAAGGAGAACCAAAGGAACTAGACAAGTTAATAGATTTTCTTGAGGATTTCACTAAAGTGCCTGAAGGCAATAAAAAAAATACCAACCTGAAATTACATGGGCACTTAGTTTGGAAGGAAAAGGATAAGAGCACTAAACAAAAAAAACAAGATAACAAAAATACAAATGCAACCGCAACCACTAACGTAATGAATGAGAGTTTTCATTTCAACGCAACTGACTTTGAATTCTCTGATAAGTTAAGGAGGGAAATTGCAATTACAATCAAAGATAAATTATCACATGTCAGAAATCAAAGTGAAGAGCAATTTCAAGTTAACATAAGACTCCCGTCAGACTCATATGGGTATCAAAATTCCTGGGGGAAAAGCTATAATGCACTAGTTTCCTACATAGGTGCTTTATCTGACTCATCGACTTCAAAAGATAAGAAAGGTCTAATTGTAGATGGGAAAACAGACAAAAAGACACTTAAAAGCATTTCTTCTTTTGCGACCAGATTTGTAAAGAATACCGGTAATGGAAATAGCGAATTAATTTTCATAAAGTTGCTGAATATGAAAAATGCATTATCAAATTCAAAGAGGAAAATAGTCCTAGACTTGGATAAATTATCAAATGCACAAAGCTTGGTTAATTCCGTAGTTATTGAGCCTGATACCTTTGATTGTGCTGTGTTTGGTGACCAACTCTTTGTATTTCATCCTGCATATTTCTACTATTTATTCGTACCAACAGACATCTTGAAAGAAAGGATCATAGAAAGAAAAGAGGAAATTGGGAATACCATCAGTGAACCAGATCTTCTTATTTTTGCTGCTAATATACCTTCTAGGGTAAGGGACCTTTACTATTTCGTATCACAAGGATCAAAGATCCCAGAAAAGGAGGAAATAAAGAAAGACCTTGAAATTCTAGAAAAATACGGGGTTGAGGAAAAATTGTTTAGTCTTACAGAAGATAACAAAATAAAATGTACAGAGGAAAACGCACCCTTGGTATTGTCCTATATTTCTAAGAAGTTGGGATTACGAATCTCAGACAAGAGACTGTTAAATGTAGAGGCGTCAAGCCAATTATAGCTTCACTCCTTTAGGTAATAAAAGTAGCTATCTATTTGCATCATTGAATATTTATTACCTCTCGGATTGTTTACACGACCACCTGTTATTTTACGAATGAAATAGCCCGTACTTTCGTCTTCAAGTTCCATCGAGTATACCCTATACCCAAAGAGCATAAGAAACGGATTGAACAGCATTACATTCCAACTTAATGCATATAAGCCAAATATTGTCACAAGGACTAGTAGCAATAACATACCTTTTATACCACCAACAACTGCTACTGAGATTACTGACACAGCATAGGCCAAAATATAACTTGAAATAACACTGGATATCTCTCTCGTTTCTTTGACACTTTTTTCATCGGTTGTCTGTTCGTTATTAAGATTCTCAAGATAAGTTAACCACAGGATAAACCCTCCAACAGAGATAGCTGCCATTGCGATTAGAAAAGATGAAAATACATTATTCAAAGGTGTGTCTGATTCATATGGAAGACCATAGATTATGAGTGAGGCTATGAATGTTGGAAGCATATTAGATAGGTAAAAGAATATCTTCCGAAATAACCCAATATTAGTCATACTATTGACTGACTTTGTATTCTAAATAAATATTTGTAGTTATTTAGATTGGAGAGATAAGCATAACCATAATAGGTAATTTCTTAAAGGTCATCCATAGTCTCTTCCAACTTTCTTAATGCATTTTCTTCCATTTCCTGCCCAATAATCTTGGCTTCCTTTAGAGATTTGGTATTTTTGATTCTTCTGGCCAGTCTAAGGGTTGACTTGATTGAACCATTATAGAATTCCATGTCAAACCTGTTGATGATGATCATTCCACAAGCATATCCATTCTTTCCATAATTGCTGATATGAATTCCATGGAGTTCCCTGATTCCCTTATAGATTCTTCAATCATATCGGAATCGATCATCTTCCTGTCATCTTTCATCCCTTCCTGTAGCCCTCTTTTCTGGCCACTTCAAAAACGGCATCGTCAATGTTGACAAGAGTTCCTTTAACATTCATAGGAGCTGCTGAGAAAAACTGTGAGTCGACCGTGCAGTATCATAGTGTAAAAGAAACACACTGCCACCGAGGGGTTTGCACGAAAATAACTTCCATTACAATTTTCCTAGCTGTTCTCTTACACATGTGGGTCTTGAGCTTGAGAAGTTCATTCTCTTTAAAACATTTAAGTGGGTTACAAAATCCTGACCAAAGAAAACAGAGGAGACAAGATAACCTTATCAAGTGATTGAGAATTATAAAAAATCTGCAATTTAAATCTAGGATTTTAGAGGATGCCTATGACTCTAATGAATAACAGAAACAAAATAACCAGAATACTGATATTGTTTAAAACTTCCTACAATTCTCATGGTTTCATCCTCTCCATGATTTCGTTCTTTAATGCCTCATTTATGTTTCCATAGGTAAATGAATCCAGAATAATCCTCATTTCATCAAAGTTAAGTTTGAATACCTCTCTAGCAATCTGTGCTTCTAATTCAGCCCTTAATATTAAATCATCATTAGCCATCAGTTTTTTTGATTTACTTATAATCGTCTTTAATAGTTCCCCTGCAACATCTGGAATCGGGATCTCATAAACAAAGAAAAAGTTAAGGTGAGATGTCACTCTTTGCCGTACATAATAGTCTATAACAAAACTATTAAACAGCGCTTGAATGTAATATATATAATCCCCCATCGGCTTTTGAGAGAAGCTATTCCCATTTTCGATCTGCAAATTAAACGGTTCAATGTAAGGGAGTGTGTTAGCGAGAAATACCCTTCGTGGAACAATGCAAGATATGAGTGTTCTTTCATTCGTAGAGCTAGCAACGTCCCTAAAGACCAATCTTTCGCATTCATAGTCCATATTTAAGGTTTTGTCCATGAGCCTATCTTCTATCATAGACCTGTCTGCATTAATTCCCAATCCCTTTAACCTGTCAAGGATTCTATTAGCAGTTCTGCTTATGAGCCTTTGTCGACCCAAATTTTCCTCGACAAAATATCTGTTATTGGAGAAGTGAGGATTATACTGATGAATCATCTTTCCTTCGTAAAGAATTAGTCCTATCTGATTGTCCGAGAAAATATCTTTGTCATTTGTTTCATGAAGTTCGCTTCTAAGTACAATCCCAGTTTCCTTTAATAGCTTGTAATTACCTCTAATTTTAGACATTAAGCGTATATCAGCAGACGATCTGAATTCTGTTATTCCCATTACATATGGAGATATTTTCCCCACCAACTGAACTGGATAGTCGAATGCTTCGTCGATTTGTTTCCAGTCTGTAACATAAAATCTCGCCTTAAAGGGTCTTCCAATCTTATCCTTAGACACAAGTAACATATCAAATTTAAACTGGGCATGAATATCCGGAAACCAGACTTTACCCCTATTCTCAAATGATATAAGTTCCCTTATTTCCCAATTCTCTATCACTTCCTTTCTGATAAGGTAGGTACCCTCATCCGTATGAAAATTTGAAGGAATTAGTATACCGAAAGCTCTTTTAGCCAAACTTAGAAATCTCTCCGTAAAAACTTTCTGTAATGAGAAATCTCCACCATGTTGCAATTTGTATTTATCAGATATGAATCTAGATAGTTCCCTAAAATAGGACACATATGATTCCCATTCTGCCTTGATATCTGGATTACTAGTCTTATCTGCAAAAAGCTTTTCAAATTCCTTCCCTGAGATGGAATATTTTGAAATTCCTTCTCCAAAAATCTCTGGATGCTTTGCTGCAAACTCCTTCTTGTTTGGTTTAATATTGTTCCATGGAGGATTTCCAATGGCTCCAGCAAACCCACGCTTTACTTCGTCAAGAGGATTTCCATTTTCGTCAAAATAGAAGAAAAAATACTCCAATGGAAAGTACAGCGGATTCTTGAGCACGACATACGATTTTCTGAATTCTTCATCAAGCCTGGTCCTGATCTTTTTCTTTAGTTCCGATATTCTACCTGGTATTTCTGATTCTGTCGGGTATTCGAGATATCGTTTATACTGCGCAATCATCTCTTGGATCTCTATTTTAAATTCGCTCTGCATAATCCCGATTATTTGTTCATCGGGTAAACATATAACCGAATCCCCATTAATAAAGTTTAACTCCAAATCGGGGAGTATGTGATTCTCATTCTCTGGTAGCTCCTGGTAGTAAAATGATTTTGGATTGAGTTTCACTGCTTCCTTCCAGAGATTTACTTTCGCTACGTTAAGGGCCGTGCTATCCAGGTCAGATCCAAATATGTGCCTCAAAATTATTTTAGAGATGAGATCTCTCTGTACTCCATCTGTCCCAAGTCCCAATATGCTCCTGATCTTTCCAGTCTCCTCTATCTTGTGGGCTACATCGGGAGGCAACAAAAGTAACGAATGTTGTGCAAACTGCTGTTCCGCCCAGATTGTTTCCTTATCCAAATCCTGATAAATCCGATATATTTCACGGAGTACACCAATTAAAAAGGGACCAGAACCACAAGACGGATCAATTATGCCGCAGGATAGAAATTGTTCTAGCCTGTCATGGGCAACGTCGAAATGACTCTCATTGATGTTAGACACTATTTCATTAGCCAAGGGGCGGAATATTTCATTTACAATTGCAGCGGACATGTGTCTTGTTATTTCTATTGGAGTATAGTAAATCCCTTGATCCTTTCTGTCTTCTGCAAGGAACGTCTCATAAGATTTTCCAAACACATCCTCGTCTATTACCCTGAAGCTATATGAGTAAAGACCCTCTGAGAAAATATTTGTTTGCTCGTCGAATCCAGCTACCCTCTTTAAAACCTCAAGAGCCTTATCATAGTTCTCTTTAGTTGGCTCTAGTTTTGAAAGAATATTGCTTGATGAGACAAAAAGCTCAGTATCGTAATATTCGTAAAGAAACTCGTCAAGGTCGTGGAAGAATGCTTCGAGTACTTTCATGGAACCTTTTGTTTTCCATTTTTTATATGCGGAGACAAAAGTCTCCCAGACATACCTATAATCAATTATTATGAAGTCCTCCAAAGTTAGTGCAAAAATAAGCTTATTTAAGAGAAGGACACTATTATTTTTTGGATCATCTTTCCATTGAAGTTCTTGAAGATACCCGTACCATTTCTTCAAATCTCTAATGAATTGTTTATCAAGGTCATGTCTTGTTAGCCCTTGAGTTTGTCTCTTCAAGTAATCGGAAATATTCTTTGTTCCAGATATGCCATTTATGAAATCCACGAATGATTCACTTAGAACTGGCTTAAAATCCAACACACAGCTTTTGTCAAATATGAAGACTTCGCAGAGATTAGTAAGAACAACATATTCTACACCATTTTGGCTCACAATATATTTTACAATCTGGTTGCTTTTTTTCTTTTCATATTCGTTTCGCATGATTCCTAAAACAGATTCCAGAGAGTTCAAATAGCCGTTCGAGTTGTGAAGAGACTTTAGTTCAATCGCAACCGGAAGACCCAAAGAATTGGAGCTAGCTAGAATGAAATCAACCCATCCTTCTCCAACCCTCGCTTCAGGAAGTTGAGTTATCCCCGTCAACTTGATAACAGGTTTGAACAGCTTATCGGAAAGAAGCGATTCAGGTTTCGAAATTTTAAGTCCCTTCACGTATTCCCGGGCTTCTTCATTGTTTAAGCTTTTGATAAAATCATCATCTTCTAAATTTATTTTACGACATAACTTTGTAATGTCGCTAAGAAGAGTTTGAAGTTTCTCCTCCTCCGAAAAGCGCATAAATGTTGATATCACCATGATATTATTAATTCTCGCCCAATAGCGCTCCTATCTACACCAAGATGGCTTTTTTTGTTTGGAATTCCTTGTTTTACAACAAATATTTATTCTCTGTACACTGAAGTCTTGGGTAGGAGTTCTATAAATAAATAGGTCAGTTTTCAGAGGTAGGTTTTCAGACTGTTCAACACTATTTAAGTCCCCAGATCATCCAGCTGTCCGGGAATTTTAGTTTATCATTTTTCACATATAGAGCAAGTTCGCCTTCATGGAATATTTCATGTTCAGTCATCCATTCAAGTATCTGGATTGGGGAAGCAAGAATATTTCTATCACCAAGATACTTCACAACCTTACTACAGTCAATGTATTTGTCTTCCGCCTTCTCATTATCGATGTTGCCAGTTACTTGAATCAGATCACTATCTACTGTGTCCATCTCATGAATAAGCCTCTCCTTATCATTTTCAATGGAGTGATCCACATTTGGCCTTAAAAAAGAGAGGGATCCGGTTGTCAATGATTCCACATAGCTACGTTCTATATCGATCAAATGCCTGAACTGCTTACCAAAGGTCCCTGATGCGTGAAATGGTTTGACAGAGAGCTGCTCATGACCGAGTGAAAGAAGAAGGTCCCTCGTAAGTTTCCTGTGAATTTTGTAGTTTTCGAGTAAATTTTTCATATCTCTGTTAGTCGTATCCATCCCTTCACCCACTTCCTCATTTCTATTCTGTACTCATCGTATTTTTTTCAGGGACTGGAAAGTGTCAATTCCCGTAATCGGTGTGAAAATGATTGTTGTGTATATTGAGGAATGCCCAAGCCACTGCTGCAGTACATTCAGAGAGACATTTTCCATTATGGCCTTGACCGCAAATGTATGCCTGAACTTGTGGGCATGGATCCTGAATCCGAGCTTGCTCTGCATCTTCTTGAAGTACAGATCCACAACCTGCCTTGACATGGGAAACAGTGGATCCTCTGATTTCGTTGATATATTCATGTCAAGGAGATACTGCATATAGGCATCCCTCAGATCCGCATGCATAGGTATAGTCCTGTACTTTTCTTTCTGAATTCCATTCCGATCCCTGCCCTGCTTGAGTGTTTTCATCCTGACTGAATTTGTGGCCAGATTGATGTCTGATGGTTTTAGCATGAGGATTTCATCTATCCTTGCACCTGTCCTGTACAGAAAGCTGACAAGCAGATAATACCGTTTATGCCTGTCAGCCCTCCTTATGTCAGCATTGATCTTTTCGCAGATCTCATTGAAGATCTGCTGTACCTCATCAACCGAAAAGAAATCTATTGAGAGTTGCCTTCCAGATGACTGGATCATCATGCTCTTTGGAATGGGGAAGACATAATATGTCAATATTTTAGTCTCTAATTAGGTTTGTTCAATGAATAAAAGTGATTACAAATAAAGATGGTTTCATTAAATGCCAAAAGATTACTTGCTGCTTCTTTTCTTCTTGAATCGCTCCTTAAAAATACGCTCTTCTATGGTACCATCGGGCCTTTTTACTCTCTGAATAAATTCCCTCTCCGCTGTTCGTACTGCTCTTTTCTCAAAAACATTTTCGAACGGATCTTTTTCAATAAATCTTGGTTTTTCCCTCTCATCCGCTACAGGATATCTATTGCCATCACCTGTACTATATACAGTTACAATTTGGTTCTTTTTCTTTTCGGGCATTAATTATACATTGATAAGGACCTTTAAAATCTTTTCTATTCTGTCATGTTTGTTGATAATTTCTTTAACTTTATAAAAGAGAAACTAGCTTAAGTCATGAATGAAGAAAGAAAAATAACGAAGAATGAACATATGCTACCTCTGTCTGAACACTAGGCATTAAAACAATTGGTACTTTTCGACAAAACGAACACGCGAAGGTCATATGATATAGAGTTTCTGAGTCAGATGAAGAACTGTTCCTAATATTACTAGGAGTATCTTATTCCGCCAAAATATGCACCAAGGGTAGCATTTTTACAGGCTTGTAGTCTAAAATTGTATTTCCAACATTTGTCTTCAGAAATGGTGTTCTTAAATAAAGAGCACCTATTAGAAATCCCCTGAATAGTACAGTTTACAGAGCTTATTAAGATTTAATGACTATTCAAGATTGTTGCATACCCATGCAATAATTTTTCTTGAAAATAAGATGGGTGTTGTTTGTGCAGAACAACAACCCAACAGTACATGGAAGGAACAGTAATAAAAGGATATTGTCCTTCTACAATGAATCCCCTGTCAGATGAAAATTATCCTTGATATCAAGGATATTGAAAACTACAGGGATAATCTTATGAAGCAGAATGCAGGAAAGAATGGAAGGCCTTTCACTCTTCCTGATAAGATAATCGAGATCCTGGCAAGGATCAGATCAGTATTCAATGCTTCCTTCAGATCACTGGAATCTTACATTAGAATATTTCAAGAGATTCTAGGAATACCGAGAATCTCATACACATCAATATTCAGAAGAATAAGGAAGGTCACTGTACCAGAGATCATCAATCCCTCATTCTCTGTTGCCATAGATTCAACAGGATTCAAGATATAAATAAGAGGGGACTGGCCATAGAATAAATGGTCAAATAAGAGAAAGGGATGGATCAAGCTCCATGTGTCAGCTGACACCGACAGGATAATGGCATCCCGTATTTCCATCACAAAGGAGCACAGCCATGATGCCACTCAGTTCCACAATCTTATATCTGGGCATGA
>JAJZXP010000053.1 GCA_021806345.1 Thermoplasmata archaeon
TCTTCCTTCAACTGAATCAGGAAATTGTTGTACCATGAACCTTCTGTTGGGCCTTCTGAAGCAACTGCAACAATTAATTTCCCCACAGTATCAAACTCCCAGATTTGCTTTTGGGTGTTAATTTTATGGAACCCGCCATCCATTGAAAGAATGTACAATTCATTGGGTTTGATATCCTCCTCGAAAAATTCACCGTCAGCTCCCTCTGATGATTTAACTTTGTTATCTTCATGATTTATTAGCACCAGAATATTGTTTTCATCAAATTCTTTAATGTCTACAATATTTCCAGGGCATAGAACCTTTAACCCCTCCGAAAATATTTCCCTAAAAATCCAGATATAGGTCTTGGATGACTCTTGAAATACTGCACATTTTCTGTCCTCTTTTGATAGGAATAACAAATTTACGAAGTTTTTACCTTTCTCTCTGAAGATGTGTTCAGTGCCATTTTCAACTTCCAAAATATGTAGCTCATTTTCTGGATCTTTTTGGTATTCTTTGAATACACTATTTACAATGAATCCCAGCTGTTTTCCATCTTTCGAGTTTTTTACGAATTCAGGAATTCTTAACTTTAGATAATGATCTATCGTTATCTGTTCTTCCATTTACTCTCATTGGTTTTTTGAACTTAAGAGTATTGCCAGTAATTATATTGCTTTGCTTGACTGAAATCTTTCTCTCGTTAAAAGAACAGTATTCCAGATCCCGTACTCTAGTTTAATGTTATAATGTACCTTTTACACAACAATTTCTCCAAAAATTTTCCATTTGCGTTATTGAAAATTCTCTTTGAGTTCCTCTATTTCAAAGAGAATGCCAAGATCAATTGTTGTTAAAGTATATCTAATAAGAAAGATTAAGGGTTTTAAGCCACTGTGGCTCAGTAGGTAGAGCAGCTGATTTGTAATCAGCAGGTCGGGGGTTCAAATCCCTCCAGTGGCTTAATAATTGTGTTTTCTGATATCCAATTCATTTCTGAAACTTTTATACCTGTTTGCGCTTTTGTCGTCATAGGTTTTCAGTTATTCTTTCGAGTTCCATAAATCTGTGATCGAACCTTTTAACGAATTGCTCCCCTTCAATTTTTAATACATCTTCTGATTCCGTTCTTGAAAGGAAATGTAGATTAAACAATGGAGAGCATGCTCTGTAAAAGATAACTCTCTGGAAATCCACTTTAAATTCACCAGAAATTCCAAATACAGTTTCTTGAAGGCTTTTTAGATTTTGAAATTCAAAATCGTCAATACTTGCTGCTATGTCTAAATTGATGTCACCAACACAGGAATCTGCCCAGTCCAGTATGCCTTTCACTGTATTTCCATCGTTTGATACCAATACATTTTCCCTCGAAAGGTCTCCGTGAATCAATCCAATATCATACATTTTAAGGTTTCTGAACACTGCATCCATTGCGAATTTTAATTTTTCAAATGTCTTATCTCCAATTATTGCGCCTACAGATTGCTTGAATTTTTCTATTATTGAATTATAGTATTCTTTCCATGTAATCTCGTCATAAATTTGCAATAAATTCAATTTGTCGGTTTCTTTTGTCTTGCTTTTGAGATATTTCAAAATTGTGGAAAGATCGTGTATTATTCCGTTACTAATTTTAGGAAGACTTTGTATGGGAATACCCGGAATATACGGGTATCCTCCAAAGGGATGTTCTGAAGTATGTTTGTATTCATACCGGGGAACTTGCGTTGGGCAGTCTCCTAGAATGCTAAGAAGTTCAAATTCTTTCAGAAGTTTAATTTCTGCAATTCTAATTTTTGGAAAGCGAAATATTGTGTTTCCGTTAACAAGCAAGATATTGCTGGTCCATCCGGATTCAATCAATTCAACCCGATCAATAATGATATCTTGAAAATTTGATGAAATTAAGTCTTTCATCTCTTCAATTGGTCTCTTAACCATTTTACCCCTAATGTTGTTGATTATTTAAATAGAGTTCTAATTTGTTTTGGCTGTCTTTCCCTTCCATCTCCTTTGTGCGGCATTTCACAATGTGAGATATGAAAGTGCATGTATAACAGGTTCAAAGGCAAAGAGAACTAACTTATGGCCATTGAATTAGGCGTAAACTCAGATAATTTTCTGCAATTTCTTATCTTCCATTATGTATAATTCAACTCTTATATGGAGTTCCGGTTTAAAGAACCCTCTTTTAATTTTCAATACTCCATTCGATGCTATTCCATTTACTTTCCTTATCTCTTTTTCTATAAAGGAACTGTTTTTCCTGTCTGAGATAAAAATTGTTCTAATCCAGACTTCCCTGTATTTCTTTGCTATTTCCTTAGAATTGCTTTCGAGTAGCCGTTTAGCAGCTTCCATGGTATTACCAATTTCCCTTTCAAAATTATCGTTTAGACCCGTAATCCCCATCACGTATGGAAGACCCGATATATCAAAGCCCAAAATTCTGAATTCTCTTTCTCCTATTTTATGACCTAGTCTGAGAGCACCTATTTCCTTCTCCTTATATACCAGTGCGTTTGCAACTCTCATATCATTAAATTCTCCATTTTGGTCATCTTTATTGAGTACGAACGCAGAGTAAAGCCTGTCAATTACTGAGTCACTTAACTTGTCATAGAAATCTATTCCTGTTGATTTCGGAAGGGGTTCCTTTTTGGCATTGCATACTGCATCAATTACGATCCTGTGGATTTTTTCCCTTTGCAGGGCAACTATTTTCTCCTCATTTTTTGGCCCTTCTATTTTGCTTTTTTCAGTCCTTGGTTTTTGGCCTGGAGATTCTTCTTTGGCTTTATTCTTTTTTTCAGAAATAGAATCTACGTAATTGTGGATATCTTCCATTTTTACTTTCTCAGAGATTAGGTCCACAAGTTCATTTTTTTTCAACCCCTTGTTCTTATTTTCTAGACCATTAAGAGCTATTATTTCTTTTAACTGGTTCACTGTGAGTGTTGATAGCAGTTCTTTTTTGTTCATAGCAATAAAATACATCAGAGACTATAAATTTTTCAATCTTTTAAAAGTATAAAATTCATATTTTGTCAGACAGTTCCGATGTGGCTTGAGTCATATTTTTTAATTTTTCAAACCCGATTTCCCTCGACCTGGTTCTTAAACCACAATCTGGGTTTATTCTCAGGAGATCTGGATCCTCTACTATTTTCAGGGCGTATTCTATTCTCTTTTTAATCAACTCAACTGTCTCCACAACATCGATATGAACATCTGTAACCCCCAACCCTATGAATTTCTTTTCGCTCATTGTTTCGTTCACTTTTCTGAAATGCTTCAGATCGGTATATCCCTGTCTTTCTAAGACTTTAGGTGAAAGTGTGTCCCTGTTTGCGTATTCAAGGTTGTAACCCTGGAATCCCATTTCTGGAGCTCGGTCATACAATATTGTATAATCTTTACTGTAACAGACGTGCAGGGTGAATTCAATATTGCGCAAACCTTCCATTGATCTGTTCATGGATTCCACCACAAGATCCATTTCCTCTGGAATTGTTGTAGTAGCTGGTTCGTCTATCTGAACCTGAAGTTTTTCCTTTCTTCCGCTTTTCTTCCAAAGTTCGTAGATCTCTCTTACTTCTTCATTGATTATCTCAGCAAATCTCAGTGCCAGTTTTCTTCTGTCATCATAATGCTCATTAAATGACCAGTCCATCATAGTGTACGCGCCGGTAATAGGCACCTTTAGTTCCTTTTTTGTGTCTTTCAAGAGATGCTCAACTTCTTGCGTGTGTAGTGGTCCTTTCCTCTCCAATTCCTTTGTTACGCTTCCCTTTCTGTAATACCTGTTGTCAAATGATCGGACCAGACCATAAAACTCGATCCCCGTAACTTTTTTTGCAAAATGTTCATACATTTCCCACCTGAACATTTCACCACCTACCCCAACATTTCTAATTCCAGCCTTATCGAATAGATCCAGAGTTTCAAGAGTTGCTTGGTTTGCAAGTTCTTCGTACTTAGATGTTCCTTCTATCTTGTGAAAAACTTTACTCAGATATTCTGGCTTCCTGAAACTACCAATTTCCTGTGTTATAAACTCGTATGACATGCTAGTTCAACCTCTTTAAAATTTCCACCTTTTTGTCAGCTATTACCCTCGGTAAAAAGTCCATATAATCTTTGTGCGAGACGATAATTTCTTTTAATTCATAATCTCTTTCGATCGTGTTTAATACATTTTTAATGACATCAACTTTTTCAACCTTTGTCGTTCTTGAATCCAGTAATTGAATTCCTGGTTTTACACTAATCTCCTGTGCCAGGGATAGGTCTTCTGCCGTTCTGGCAACTGCGGAACCTACCTTACCATTGAACTGTTCCCTGTTAATCTTTGAACTTGGTATCAGAATTGTAAATACCTTTTCTGAGATTTTATCAATTCCACTGAAATCTTCTTTTTTTCCGAGATTTGGAGAGATAAGGACGACCCTTTTTCTTCCGAACTTTCGGAGTATTTCCAGGTAAATTTCAGATATCTTGTCTATAAAATGATCTTTCTTGACATTTTCCTTATTTCTTGAAACTTCAAAAAGAGAACCCGGTGTTGGAAGAATAGGGTAAATATTATCCGAATCGAATTGGAACATGGGGAAGGGTGGATTCTCGGTTGATAAATATTCCTTGGAGGGATCTATCTTTAGATTGCCAATTTCTCCAATTATGGGTTCTCTGTAAAAGGTGTTAGTTCCAATAAACCTCTTCAGTGGACCTAATTGGAATCCTTCAACAGAAAGAACAACTGGCCTGAAAATATCGTGCCAGTTGAATAATGGATCGGTGCAGTGATCCACGCCGTCTGCCATTTTGTAGAAGACGCTCTTTTCTTTCAAGATTTCATTTTCTAAATCCGCTTTACCAATTTTTCCACGCTCGTTTCGACCAATATCTAGTCGAAGAGAGTCACTCCTCGGGTATATTCCATATAACAATGTTTCAATTTTCATTTATAAAATCTCCATAATATCTCTTGCAAGCCTTTCGTTTCCCATTGGCATAATATGGATTCCATCCACATATCCTTTGAGGCTATCCATTATTTCAGCTGCCATTTTGATGGATAAACTTACCAAATTGTCAGAACTTTCCATTCTCTTCCTTGTTTCATCAGAAATGGATACACCCATCCTTCCAAGTGAGTCAATTTGGGACTTCTTGGTAATGGGCATGAATCCGTAAAGGAACCCGAATTTTCTTTTGCTAATCCATTTTTTCTTCAAAAGATCGGGATCATAACACATTTGTGAAATAAACAAGCTTACTCCTGCTTCTTCCTTCTTTTCGGCTATTTCCTGTTCATTACTCCTAAAGGGATTTAGCGCTCCTCCTATTACTGTGCTCTTGTATCCATATTTTTCTGAAACTGATTTCACAAGACTGACTGTTCCCATCGTATCAACCTCTCTGACTTCCTTGCTGTTTTGATCTTTGCTTATGGGATCCCCACCAATAACAAAGTAGTGACTGATTCCAACCATCAGCCCAGATCTGATCTGGGACCTTATATAGAGGGAATTTTTGTCACGTGGTGTAACGTGTGGCATGGGTGTCAATGAGGTTCCACTTGAGATTATACTTAACGCAAGTATGGGATCAATCCCTGGTCTTCCCATTGGATTTTCTGGTGCGCTGACCATTTGAGCGTAATCCAAAATGATATCTCTCCTACCTATCAGGTCAGGAATGCTCACTCCTTTCCCGGGTAGTATCTCCACGGATTTGGTAAAATGTGTTTTGAGAGATTGGCCAACGAACTGCACCGATTTTGATCTATTAATATTATTAAAAATGTATCTTATTAATTATTACCATCAGTAATTTAATTTATTATTTGCTTAATTTAAAAAAGAACTATTTCTGTGCGCTAAGGTTGCTGAACAGTAGATCGCTCAATTTAGAGACTACGTTGGATGCCTCTCTAACCTGACAGATGATCATGATTTCCAGATCGAATCTGTAAATCTTTTCTATATTCACCTGTTGAAGTTCCAGAAATTCTACAACAAACAAGGTAATTCCAGGAGCCCGTCTGGCATTCTCTGGCAATGTCACCCTAATGCACGCAAGATTGCCTTCAGGGTCGTTTTTCTTTATTGATTTGTAAATATTTCCCATTTTATACAGCAGGCATAAATTCTCTTCATCCACCTCAAAATGACTGGATTCCTTTTCAGAGTATTTGTATTCCACGCTCAGATTGGACTTTTTGAGAAACTCTAGTTGGTAATCCTTTTCCTGGTTTGGTGTTATTCCTGTTATATATTTCACCAGGGTGTTCAATTTTATCTCTTTTCCCATCATACTCTCAACCTGAGCCTTTATCTTTCTTGCAAGGCTTGTATAATTTACCACCCCAGTTTTAATCATGATAGAATAAATAGGGTTATTGTTTATGATTAAGTCCGTTGCTTCACTTATGGCCTTCATGAAAGTCACAGTCTTTCATGAATTAAACACTTTTTCCTATTTTTATGAACTAATTGCGTAATAATAGTTTTGTTAAAATTTCAGAATATAACTGAATTTACAACTTTAAGGCTAGAAAACGTTGAGCATTATGGATAGAGAGAATGTCATTGAGTTAATCTTTCAATCAGACTGCTCGCTTCATGTCTGTTCAGCATTTCCAGCGATCCCTTTCCGATTCCTTTTAGATATTCTGATACTATTTTATTTTCCCTTTCTGTTTTAAGAAGATTTTTTATGAAAATTATCTGCTTGGGTGTCGCCAGAAATTCCTTTGGGGAATCGTTGCTTGCTCCCTTTTTAATTTCCATTAGACCATCTATTAGAGACGAGGCTTCGCTTAGATTTAGTTCGTTGTATGTTCCCTTGCCCCTCTTCTTAAGAAAATTAGTGGTAAAAGCTATCCTTTCTTCGGAATTTTGAAGATTTCCAATGAATTTTAACTGCTTCTGCGTTGGTCCACCCGAATTTGACATGTCACTCCCTTCGACCTTAACTGACTTTAGTTTTTCTATCAAGCTGGATGCCTCCTGGACAGTTAACTCAGACACACTTCCCTTGCCTAGTTTCTTGAGGAATTTTTCTGAGACTTCCAGTCTTTCTGCTCCCTGCTCGGTCAACTTATTTATAAAATTTATCTGACTTCTGGTGGGTCCTGTAGCCATTTCTCATTCACCTTACTATCTATTTGTTTAGCCTCTCCAATACTCTCTCGTTGATAGAAAGTCTTTCATTGCCCTTTCTAATTCCAACCTCGATACTTGGGCTTTTAATTTTTTCAAGGAATTCCTTCATTTCTTCTCCTCTTCCTAAACCTACAAGTGGTGTAAGCGCATAAACAAGATTTGAAGCTGTTCCCGATCCACTAAAAAAGTCTGCCAGCTTATTAACCATTTCTGAAAATTTCTCAAAGGCAAGTTTTCTGTTTTTGGGATATGCGCCAAAGGATGTAAAATACGATGCAACATCCTGCTTCTTAATTTTTCCGGCATTTATCAATTCATTCATTGCCTTGAAGGTTTCCTCTCCTGTGATGTGCCCAATGGCAGCTAGAATTTTTACCTTGTCCTCATCGCTCTTTAGTGAGAACATCTTCGCCTTCATTGTTTCAAAGTTTCCCTCTCTCTTTGCATATGCTGCTGCTATTGCATCTCTTATATCAGGTTTCTCGTTCTCAATTTTCGAAAATTGAAGTGAAAGCTCCATTGCTTTTTTCTCATCTACCTCTACTAACCTTCTCAGCACAGTTCCATACAGAATTGAATTATTCATGTCCAGATCCTTTTTACCTTCCAATCTATCTGCCTGATTTTTATGAAATTCCAGATAGGAATCGTTTAGCTCCTTGTTATTGGGGATGATACTTCTTAGTTCTGAGAGATCGTTGGATATCTGTGTAACAACATTCAATTCCTCATTTTTTGAAAAGTGTCTTACTGTTTTCAGGTAGAGATTTAATGGAATCCGTCCTGATACAAGAAAAGCGTATAGATCAGACAGGATGTTTATGAGATCCTTAAAGTCAACCTTATCAATTAGATTGCCAATATTCTCATAGAACTCAACTGGATATTGTACTCTGTAAAACCCTGTATCTTCAATATTCAGTTTTAAAAAACCTCTTTTCTCTATAACCAGGTCTGCATTTTCCATCAGCAAACTTTCCATTTTTCCCTCCCTGAGAACTGTGAGGGGGATGGGCCAAATACTCTCGGATTTTTTTCCGTTTAAGAAAAATCTTTCCTGGTGCAGTGATAAGTTTTCTTTTTCAAATTTTACGTTAACAACTGGATATCCTTCCCTTTTTACCCATGCTTCCATAATCTTATCCACAGGTTTCCCAGAGGTTTGGGCTATACTTCTCCATAAATCGGCTCCTTTTGCATTGGAATATGAAAATTCTTCAAGATAGTTATGAAGTCCTTTCCTAAAAGCTTCCTTTCCCGCATATGATTCGATCATTCTCAGGATCATTCCGCCCTTTCCATAACTGATCTGATCAAATATCTGTTCAATTTCTTCGGGTTCTTTCACGTTTGCCTCTATGGGGTGAGTACTTTCCAATGAATCGTCATTGAAAGCTCCCCTGCCCCTTGTAAGAAGCATATCTCCTGTAACCTTCCATTCTGGATAGTATTCTTCAACCATCTTATACATCATGAAAGTCGCAAAACTTTCATTAAGCCAGAGGTCGTTCCACCATTGCATTGTTACCAGATCTCCAAACCACTGATGTGCAATTTCATGGGCTATTACTGCAGCAACCCTCTTTTTTGTAGACCCACTTGTGCTCTTGTTCACCAAAATAGCAGTCTCTCTGAATGTAATTGCTCCCCAGTTTTCCATTGCACCGGCTGCAAATTCTGGCACCGATATAAGGTGCAGTTTTGGGAGCGAATATTTAATTCCAAAATAATTATTGAAAAATTCCAGGCATTTTCCAGCGATTTCCAGCGGAAAGTCTGTTGTGTCTAAATTATCCCTCAAACCCGATAGGTACAGTTTCACATTTTCGAATTTG
>JAJZXP010000307.1 GCA_021806345.1 Thermoplasmata archaeon
ACAAGACATACCTTAGAAACAATGAGAAAGTGAAGGGATTCTTCTTCATCGTCTTTCTCGCGTTGAGGATAAGATTCAAGATCCTGAAGGTGCTGAAGGATCATAATTTACTTGGAAAGATGTCTGTGAATGAGATAATCTTCGAACTCTCAAAGATGGAGAGGATTGTTGAGAAGAACGGTGCAGAATACTTTGCAGCAGTTCCAAAAAAGGTTGAAAAGATTGTTGATCTATTCAGTGACATGATACCTATGGGTTAAATTGGGGGGAGTTCAGGTTACTTACTTTCCGCGTGAAATTTAAGCATTATCCTCGAATCTTTCATCCGTCCGGAGCGGCTTTCTAGCCTTGCAGGTTAGAGTCCTGAAGACACCTGCCAACCTCAACAGATCTTTCTATAGCCTCGGGCAGTTAAGACAGGAATTTCTTTACAATCTCTCAACTGTCTCGATCGATTTCATTTGCACCATAGAGAGGTTTCTAATAACCCATCGGTTGTTGGTGACTGGTGTGGTCTTGATTCCGGATATATCCGACTTGATTCTTTCTCTTCTCTCGACATGCCCACCCCGATCTCACATTATCCGGGATTCTTAAGCAGTAATGCAAGAAAGTACACAAACAGGACCAACAATCTTGTTCACGCTTTTCAGCATGACTTGTGCGACCCCGGTATACGGATATGAGTTGCTCATGTCTCTTTTCAACATGCGCAGGCTTTTTTTTAACTGGAAAGAATCTTTTTCAGTAGAAGTTTTCGGTCATTGGTGATCAGCAGAAACAGCCTTCGCATGTTTTGTCAAAATCTATGTTTTCTATTGAGGTTCCACCCCACATGGAATCGTTTCTTTGAACGTGGTGCGTTATTCAATCATGGGTCCTAGTCCTCCCTTTGGCCGATGCACTTTCCGTTACATATCCTTTTCTGCGATCCTGAATCAAACCCATCCCCTTCCAATCGTCCTTTAGCATCTTCGGCTACATATTTCATGTCATCAGGACTATGAAGCCTACATTTTTCGACTTGAACTCTGTCTCCAGCCTTTCAAGTTCCATGATGGGCTTTTGTATCATGCCACCCCTGATCTCCTTATCGTGTCCCGCCTTTTGTGAGTCCCAGACCCATACTGTGCAAAAATCATCGGAAGCCGGAATGGAGGATTCAACCAGCTTCCATGTGTGCTCCTTGTCCTTTTTTTCCATAAACTGTTGCTTCCCATACGACAGGTTGGAACTGTATCAACTCTCAGAAGGTGCTGTACTCCTTCTACGTTGCCTACGAGGTGGTGATAAACTTGCCATTGTTTCTGTCCATTTGCATCAGAGAAAAGCTTTGAATTTGCAACGTAGAGAAAATCCGATCTTCCGGCGGGTTTCTGAGTAGAATCCCATGTCACGATGTACGTCGGACTGTCGTTCGTATTGCGATTAGTAATCCTGTAATGAACAGTTAATACACCTTCTGCGGTGACCATGAGGTTCCATGCAAACTTCTTCAGGTCCTTTCTGTGATCCTTGATATGGTCGAGTGTCAGGTTCACGGTTTTCTTCAACTTCATGTCTTTTCCGGTAGCTGTCCGGTATAAATCCCTCAATGCCGCTGATGTCGGATCGTTGTGAAACCTTTTCATGGATATATTAAATTGCCTGACAGCGCTGACGACAGTCTCTGTCATGTGTGAAGCCGATCCGCACAAAAAGTCCTTACATTGGCCTCCCTATGCGGTCATCGTTTATGAGTATGGCATCACCGTCGGATACGTCAGGTAGGGTAGCGGATATTCCGGAAACTTGGATTCAGTATCAGGAAACAAAGGCAGATCGTAGAAAAGTCCGACGAGGAGAAGAACAATTTTAAAAACTACGTTAAATTGTGCATTATGGTGCCTGGTTCGTGTCCAAGAATGAGTGCCATTTCTCCCAGCTTGACAGGCATAAGGCTCTTCTTTCTGCCACGATACTCTCCGGGTTTAAATCCTATAGAACGAGTGTGGAAGTTCATAAGGAAGAAGGCAACTCTTAACGTGTGTTTTTCATCACTTGAGGAACTGAAAAACGCACCGCTCATGCAGTTCAATATGTACAGAAAAAAAGGTCTTGAAATTGTACGGAATAACTCAAGTCGTTACGCATAAAACAGAAAACAAACATCCATCAACCAGTGACAGGAATCAAAAAATGTGAATACAAAAAAATAAGTGACGTTGAATTTACCAGCCCATATACGTGGTCTTTTCCTTTGAGTAGAAGTCCAGAGCTTCTTCACCCATTTCCTTCCAGGTATTTGCCCCAGAGCTCTTGAATGCTCCGAATGGAGCTTGAAGTTCAAGACCAACCGTGGGTTTATTGATTTTTATCACCCCGGCATCTACCTTTCTGGAATATTCCATAGCATTCTTCAGGCTACTAGTCATTATGCCCGATGTATGCCCATATGGCACTGAATTGACAAGATTTATCGCTTCGTCCAATCCGTCGACCACGGTAACAGCCAGTACTGGCCCGAAAATCTCTTCCTTGAATATTTTCATATCCGGAGTGACACCATCGAAGATAACTGGAGCCAGAAATAGGCCATTTCCTTCTGGAGTACCTTCACCGATGATCATCTTGGCCCCTTCCTGCTTTCCTGCCTCTATGTAAGAAACATCGTTCTCAAACTGCTGTTTGTCAACAACTGGACCCATATCAACTTCATTGGACCTGCCGTCTCCGTACTTCCACTCCTTTGTGGCTGAAACGAGCTTTTTCATGAAACTGTCATACACCTTCTTGTGAACAAGAAGCCTGCTTGTTGCAGTGCATGATTGCCCAGTTAACCCAAAAGCACCAGACACAGAGTTTTTGACTGAAGTCTCCAAGTCTGCGCTTTCGTCCACGTAGACAGCATTCTTTCCGCCAAGCTCAAGCTGGATTCGGGTCATTGTACTTTTTCTACCAACTGATTGATATATGCCCTTTCCAACAGGTACAGAGCCAGTGAAGGAAACTGCCTTGATTTTTTCATTTTTCACGAGTCTGTCGCCTATCTCTCTCCCAGATCCAACTGCGATGTTGACAACATCTTCAGGCATTCCGGCTTTTTGCAAAGTCTCGATAAGCTTTGCAACAATTACAGGAGTTGCTGATGCAGGCTTCATGATAACTGTATTTCCAGCTGCCAGTGCAGGTGCAACTTTCCACACTGGTATTGAAAGAGGGAAGTTCCAAGGAGAAATCAATGCAACTGTTCCAAGAGGTTCTCGTGTAGTATATATGGACGTGTTATCATTGGCTGATGGTATTGTTTTGCCCCCATATTTCATGGCTACTGCACCATAAAATTTCAGGGTGTTGTAACTTCTTATTACCTCCAATCTACTATCCTTAAGAGGTTTTCCCTCCTCGACTGTCATGAGCTCGGTGTATTCTTCCACTTGCTGCTCCATCAGTTCTCCTGCCTTTAGGAGGATGAGGCCTCTTTTGAACGGAGAAAAAGACGACCACCTAGAGAACGCCTCATCCGCCCTATCCACTGCTTCGTCAAGATCCTGTGAAGTCATCGTCTTAAGTTGTGCAATGGTTTCATTGGTAGATGGATTTACGTCCTTCAGAACTGGGCCATTTCCTTTCACAATTTTGTCTACAATATTTTGGTAACCTATGTTCATATAATCCAATAGGAAATACGCATAGTTAAGGCTAATTGCTTACATATATGAATTTGGTCTCGATATTATAGGTGTTTGCTAATATCTCGATAACCTGACTTTTTGACCGCTTTTACTCAATACGTTCTTCAAATCCTAATTATAAAGGGTTCGTTGACGTTGACAGATTTTCGTTGATAAGTGTCGATGATAGCGACATGAAATCTTCGGATCAAAATTTATTTATATGTTGACAAGATTAAATTTAATGGCAGGGAAATCAGTTCCATATAAGGTGACTTTTAGTAGAATGGATACGAAGGATACGGAGTTTGTTTATATTTTTAACCTTGAAGAAAAATCAGACAACCCATTGGAAAACGTGATGGAGACCTACAATAAGAGCCTTGCAGAACTTAAGAGATTTAATGGTATGAATTTTGATAAGTTATTAAAAGTTGAACCCATGTCTCTCTAATATTAAAGTAAATCAGTTGGTAGTTGCTTGATCATATAATGAATTGACTCATGGAAGGGTCTTATAGGTGCATAGTTGCAATATTATCGCCAGAACATTAGTAGCTAAGGATTGTAGGTATGTCTTCTTTATCAAGTTGTCTATCCTTTCTACAATACGGTTACTAGGATCAAGTATTATTACATCGATAACTACGAGAAAATAACCACTTTCACCACTGGCATACTTTATTTCATGGAGCAAAGTGCAAAGTTATTTGACAACACACAACATTGTATGTGTCTTTGATATACGGTTACTTCTCCACCCTAGTAAGTTCTCTCTGGAATCTCTCCTTCAGATCTGGATTCCCCACAATCTGCTTCAGCACAGTCTCAAGGATCAACTCCTTGAAATCATCAGGGGATGCCTCTATGATCTTTTTCGTAGGCATGTCTACGACATCTGATCTCATGATCGTGTCCTCGATCCGCTTTGCCTCATCCTTCAGCTTCTTCTCCGTTAGCGTCTTGTCCAGGATCATGCTGGACTTTCTCAGAGACCTTCACATTTGACTCTATTATTATATGCAATAATAGTATAGAGATGTTTTCTATAGTATTCGCGTAAAAAATTAAACGGACATAGGCGATCCCGTCTAAGAGAAAAAGATTTGTTAATCAGTTTTTGCTTTATCAGGTAACATAGATTTTTAGCGGTACTGCCCACATCAGGTTACGGTCTATATTAGCCATGTTAATATCCATCTTTGGAAGTCACCATATCTTCGATGTCCGAACTCATTGAGTATAACTCAATACTCTTTATCTCGTTCGCGGAAATAAAATTGAAAAGATATTAAAAAGATCTCTTTGTGATACGACAAAAAAACAAATCTTTCAGGAAGACAATGGAATTATGGCTTGTGTTATATTATTCAGACAAGGTTTTGCAGGTTGCATTAACCCGTTGCCATACAACGCAAAACAATATGAGAATTATATTAATATTCTATTCGAAGATACTGACAGAGTGGAAATAAGGAAGTCGGAGGTGGGAAGATATGAAAGAGAGGATAAGTGATCTCGAATTTGTTAAAAATATGAGAAAAGGGCTCATGCCTCTGATAGGCAGAAATGTCAAGGTGACCGTCAGAGTAACATCTAAAAAAGACCTTAGAACTTATTCCGGACTGCTCGTCAGCGTTGGAGATGATAACTTCGATCTTGAAGTTCCCACTTATCATGATGGAAAAATCGTGTCACGTAATATAGTAAGATATAATTTGATCGATGTTCACTATTATTATTCTCTTGATGGAGAGCCTAGAGGATATAAATGGATATTTCCCATGAGATACCGGAAATAGAATAAGGATTTAAAGAAAATTCTCGTCCTAATTCGACTCAATAATAAGTTAGAAGAATAATTACCAGCAAAAAGGTCTGTTGACAAGCCTCAGAAAAACCACATCAGAAATCTGACCAGGTTAGTTACATACTTTATATTTCTATATTTGACTGCTTAAAAGAGAAAGCTTTCGTGATTATCCTGCTTATGAAATCTTCATTCTGGATCTCGGCGTTTGTAAGGCTTGACAGAGTTTAAACATCCTCTATATGAGAGTAAGCGACATATGGTGCGACACCCTTGGCTCTTTGGTCTCACGGGGGACCGAACTCTGTCCATACAGTCCTTTCAACCCACAGTTGGTAGATAGAACCTTGATCGATATATTCCTGTTTCCTCATTCATCTTCAATCTGGACATCGGAATTTATGTGTTCTCCTTGCAAGTCTGGACTATGAGGACTAAGAGGACTATCATTCTGGAAGGGGGGGTCTGTTTTTTTATCGTTATCTTTAATAGGGGGTTTCCCATATCATCGTCCTCATTGTCCAAGATTGTTTGCTGAACCCGTTCTATACTGGATAATTTAGCAATAACGAACTCTTTTCTGGTGCCTGCTTATCGAATACTTGAGCAAGACTGTCTTTATTCAGGTATTCTTCATTGTTCCAGTGTGTATTAATGACCTTTTTTAATTTCTGTTCGCTTCTTTTCGATAACAGATATATCTATATGTTGGGTGATGGCCGATTTTCGGTACAAAAGTCCTAAAAAACTGAATAAAACGATAATCAAAAGTAAAAAATAATCGATAACAAACAAAACGTATGGTATAATTTAGATGCCGACCTTTTAAGGTTAACGTAATGGTCCTAGAGATCAGAGCTTTCTTGCTTAAGAGTTTGTAACAGCGAGGTCGTCGAATCGATTCAGATACTCAAGGAATCTATAGGTTTGCCCTTCTGGATTGTTCTCTATATTCCCAACAAGAGCATTACACTCTACGCAAAGTATCCCACGAGGGTCTCCTGTTAAATGGTCATGATCTAAACAAGCAACCCCTAATTTCGAATCTTCGTTTTTATTATTTTTGTTCCCCGTCCGCAAAGGTTCGTTACAAATTTCACATTTTCGATCTGCATTTATAAACAAATATGAATACATTTCCCAGTAGGTTCTGAATTGATCCAATAATGAAATTTTTTCGCGTTCCCATGCATCTATACGCCAATAAAGCCATTGAGGCACCTTTGTTATTTTCATGCTTTTATGCGAAGAGTGGCTTACATCTTTATATTTTTCCATATATTTTTCTAATCTTGAGACGTTAGGGCCTAATTCTTCTATTTTAGCTAGGTGTAAATTACATGACTTGCATAGTATCCCACGAGGATATCCTGTTGGATGGCCATGATCAAGATTAGCAATATTACCATTGCCTTTATTTCGTATATTTACATTCTTTCCGCAAATTTCGCATTTGCCACCGGCTTTTACATACATAACTGAGTACATCTCCCAATAAGTGCGATATCGTGGTAGCAACACAATTTTATATTTTTTCCAAGCTGCAATTCTGGTATCATACCAATGAGGCAGTTTTATTCCTCTAGCGCCAATATGCCCAGGATATTTTTCTCTATATATTTTCTTACGCAGCTTTATTTTTTCTGCATTTTTCAGTCTATAGTTTCGATCATGTTCTAAATAATTATCTTTGTGCTTTTCATAATTCCGTTTATTCCGTAACTTGAACTTCACTTTATGTAAGGAGTATTTCTCTCTTCTTTTTGCGTTGATTTCATCTTTATGAGCCGCCCTATAAGCTTTAATTTGTGCAAGTATTGAAACTTTCTTGCTTATATATTCTAATCGCCTATTCACATTAATATCGTCTTTGTTGTGTAGATATCTTTCTTTTCTTCGAATATTAATTTCATCCCTGTGTTTCCAATAAGATTGCATTTTTTTAAAATTGATTTGTTCTCTATGTGCTTCTCGATAATTCTTACGCTTAAGTGATACCTCGGCTTTATTTTTAGCCCTGTATCTCTCCCTCCTTTTTGCATTAATTTCTTCTTTATTCATTTTGAGACTCATTTCCCTGGTATTGATTTCATGGAATGGAGTAACATGGATGTCTGGTTTTAAAGTGACTAATTCTTCCCTGACTCCTTCTTATCCCTCTCTTTGAGTGCGAGTTCGATAATCGAGGCAAGGATACCGGTTCTCTCAGTCTCGGGCATATTCTCAATCAGTGCCTTGATCTGCGAGTTTATTAGACCCCTATTCTCAAGCTCTTGTTGTATGTGATCTTCTTTTGCCTTGAGATCAAGTGTGGCCTCAATTGTCAGGGGGAGCCAGCACTTACGGCAATAACTAGCGTCCGAAGGATTAGGTTCACCGCATCGCGGACATTTTACAGGTCTAGGTTCACTGATACCGTTGTCCTGGACTTCCACACCATAGGCTTTCAGTATTGCCGTATCTGTTTGCTTTCCCGATAAATGTACATAGGTTGCCATCTGTTTTGTCCCGGGAACCCAACCCATCTGAGCCTCCAATGGAGCTTCAGCTACCCTTGAAGCAAGGATCGATGCCCTGGTATGCCTGAAAAGGTGTGGATATATTCGCTTCGTTATGTTTGCTCTCTTTAAGGCAGACTTGAGCGCCTTCCTCACATCGTCATATGTCATTCCCCTGCCCCTTATCCCCTCGGATATGTTGCAGAATAGAGGGGCATTGACATCATTCCTGTTGGGATGGCTATCGAGCCATGCCCTGAGGTATGGAACTGAATCGCCGATGATCCTTACCTGCCTTGTTCCCGTTTTCCCTTCGAATGGGACCTCGAGAACTGCGCCGTAATTATCGAACCTGACACTCCTTATTTTCATTAAAAGCAGTTCTCCGATCCTGCATCCTGAATCATACAGAGTTGAAAATATAGCCCTATCCCTTGCGTTGTTGCATGAATCTATGATAGCCCTCACCTCCTCAACCGTTATGAGATCAGACTGCTGGATCTTTTGCCTTGGCTGCTTTATCCTAACATCCTCAAACAGAGATTCAAATTTTTTCTTGGGAAGGGTTTTGCGATAAAATTTCTTGAGCATCTTGATATACGTATCCCGAGTCCATTCAGAATAACCGTCATTTAGTTTTAACATGATCTTCTTTATGTCGTCCTTGGAGGGATTGATGAAGCCATCCTGGATCCATCTTGCAGCTACCCTTAAGCGTTGGTAATAATTCATGCGCCTTTTCTCGCTCAAGTTTTCTAATATTAATTCCCCGTCTACAAAGTCTGTTATGGCCTTCTTTACATCCTCGGAGATCGGTTCCTTGCTTAGCATTCTTCTCTCATATTCAAGTGTCAGGTTAGAAAATCCCATGACATGATTAAGGCAAAGAAGGTTATAAAATTATGGTAGGGATACGAACTTTAGGTTTACCTCTCGTTCGGGGCGTTGATTATATATCAAGTAGATTTTTTCCTCACTCTCGATGAGAGAAAATGAGAGGATGTTTATGA
>JAJZXP010000265.1 GCA_021806345.1 Thermoplasmata archaeon
AGCGTTGAACCAATTTTGACTTTTATAGGTACGCGGGGAGAGGGATTTGCCTTAATGGATGCGTATTTCTCTGTAAATGTTACAAAGTTTTGAAATAGAAAGGTCCGAGAAGAGGATATATCAGGCAGAACTGGTTCCGAAAGAAGTTCTGCAGATACTGATAAATAAGTACAGGAACAGATGGCCACTTAGAGAAAACCCGAGAAGTCTGGGCAAGCTGCTGGAGGTGCTTGAGTGAACAATTACACTGGCACCCTTATGAATGCAATGGAGAACTTACTATACAGGGATAGGGGCAGAGATAGCCTTAAATCGACTGATTTTGATGTTTTGAGGATCTTCTCAGGAGATGAAGAGGCGGCAATTAAGGGATTAAAGGATTTACACCTTAAACATCGGGATAAATCTGTCCTGATACATAATGGGAATAGCTTGGAGCTTAAGACGTTCGATCTTTTCAAGGACCCAGACCAGGAGAACCAGAAAATCAATTTCAAGAAGAATCGGAGATGGAAGGATGGCAAGTTCCCTCAAGGAAGACCATACAGGAGGGATAACTCATGGAAGAGATAAGAGTCCTTACCAGAGACAACTTTCAATCAAAGATTGATGAGCTCTTCAGGATGGAGATCAAGTCAAAGAAGCTTCACAAGCTCCCTGTTGGATTTTATGATTCCCTGAAAAAAGAGATGCAATCGTACGTCCTTGAAATGCAGAATGCCCTTGACAGAAAGGACATAGAAGCTTACATAAGCCTTAAGGAACAGAAATCAGAATTCGAGAAGAATTTCAGGATGTTCTTCCAGAGAAGGTGGGAGAAGATAGCATCACTGGCACAGTACGACATTGACCAGGATCTCCTGATGGTGCTCAGCAGCTATGAAAAGGCAGCTGCCCTTGAATTCAAGACTGTCTACAATAAATTCTATGGCCAGTTTGTTGGAGGTGAACAGTGATGTATGTCTCTGTTGGAACTACAATTATGAGAGAAGATTTCCATATATATGAAAAGGCACTTTCCAGAAGTGGCATTCCATATATACAAAAAATTCTCTTAAATTTGAAGGATTTGAGACAAAACACAAAAGTAGATTATATATATAATTTACATAATCTTTTGTTATTATATTATATTACAATACTATTTTTTAATTTTTTATTGCTACAATTTAAATCAAAAAAGGAGATGATTCAATGAAAACAAATCCAGGAAAGATATATGGAGATAAATCATTCACTGTATCCTCTTACAGGATACTCACAGAACTGCATGATGAAGCCGTAAGGTATGGTATACCTCTGTCAGAAACACTTACTGAAGCTCTCATTGCCAAAATCCGTGCAAGAGGAGGTTCAGGTATCGAGGCTATGCGACTCCAGCTTCAAAAGAAGATGGAAGAGTTTGAGCTTCTTAAGAATACAATAAGGGACATCCAGAACAACATAGAACAGGAAGAGGAGAGATTAAGAAAGGTATATGACGCAAGGGAGATCGATCTTACACTGAGACTTGGTCCGGCATATGTCCTGAGAGAAATCTGCAGGCATACAACCTTCACAATAATGCCCAGGATAAACAGGATCTCTCTTGATCAACTGGAACCGGGAATGAAGATTGTTGAAAGGAAGGAGAACTATGTCCTGGTTGAGACCGATGAAAAACACATTCTTCCCGATCCCGAGGGATTTCTGAGGAAAATAAACAGCAACTTTGATCTTGAAATGTTGAGCAATGACATAATGAATAACTCTCTCTTCCTCGGATATCTTGAAGATTTTAAGCTGAGGTATAAGGTCGGGGACTGGAAGGCCTATATACAGGAAAGACACGCTGAGATCAGGAAAAATGTTGTTGAGGAATTGAATGGAAGCTGTTTTGAAGAAAATTCAAGGAATATACAGACTACATCTTTTCTCTGGACCCCTTAGTGATACGATTTAAGGCGTGTCTTGGAAAACTCAATAACTTCTTAACATTAATGGTTAACAATGCTTAAGGTAAACTGAGGTGTGAGGTGCCCCAAAATTTAACATATCCCGCCTATTCCCCTTCCAATGTCAAGCAAACTCATAGCAGTAACAAGAACATCTCGCAAAGAATCATCCTTCAGGATAACACTACCTAAAGAAGTTGCAGAAAAATTGAAAGCGTCGGAGTCGGATCATATTGGCTTTTATGAAGTAGACGGAGAGATTGTAATTAGAAAGATCGATTAATAAATTGTACCTGTAAATATATCCTATCACATCAGCGGCCTAACATTTCAGTAAGGATAAGCACCAGATACAACAATGTACTTTTTCCATTAGACTTACGGCAGTTTGCGACTGAGCTAGTTAAAAACGGGTATATACTTGATGCCCCAGCGTTGCTGGAGCAGATGCCACTCAGCCAAATGCTTTTATAGGCAGTAGATTTAATCCCTCTGCCAAAAAAGGGAATACAGTTATTGATATAGATACTTCCCATCAACATATTGGGATTAAAGATGTAGACACTAGCATGATTATTGCTCGGCAGAAAGAATTAAATGATATCCTGAAGAAGATTCCTATAGGCGGTAAATTGTTCAGGATATGGTTCACAGAATATCAGATTAGGTTTAAAATCAGAGTGAAAGAAAACGCATGGAAACTAGTGAGTAAGAAATTTGAAATCGGAAATATGAACAATGTTCTAAAAGAATTCGTTGGGAATGAGGTGGGAGTTACCCAAATAAAAGTCTCTTTGTCTCCAATAAAACCAGGTAGCTCAAATTACTTTGAATTCATTTTAACACCTACTATGGTAGATTACCACCTCCTTGACTTCGTGATTTTATTCCGGAACAGTAATCAGGAGAAAGTTATGGACAAAGCGTTGCGAATAGATTAGTACTTAGATCGGCTCATTAAATGGGTAGAGGATGATACTCAGAATATATGGGCTGAAATGATACGTTACTTCAATTTGAATGTAACTTTGACGGTAAAACGCCATTAGTTATCTCAATTTACTAACTAATTTTTTCAAATTCTGGTTTAAGCAGCGTCAAGCAGAAGAATCTAAAAGCAACGACAAGACGGTACATTCGTAAATTACATAAAGTAAATAATAATTAAAGCATTGTAAGAATGAAAGGTGAATGTTTTGGCATTAAAAAGTAGACAATGGTTCCAGGATAAATGTCATAACGAGGTTAGGTATGACAGATCCCTTGCTGATTTGGCGAATAGGGCTATGGAGTTAGGCCCAGGAAATGTGGATAATACGACTGGCCATATACTGCAAGCGGTTGGTGCAGTTCAAGAGTTTTTTGAAGCGCATCCAGAACATTTAAAACCAGTTCAAGGATCAGATCCCAAAATCCCGTTTGCTCTTCAAGGGCAGATTTTGGAAGATTGGTTGGAATTCTTTGCACCGCGGCATGGTAAATATGGGAGAGGAGAATTTGGGTACAACTGGGACACCCTTAGGAATATACTTACGAGGAAGTACGGCGGTAAAACTACGGGTGGTGGAGGAGGAGATAATGAATTTGAGATAGCTTTCCGATTGATTGCTAGTTTCTTGGACTAGCAAAATAAAGAGTAAAGAACAGTTTAAAGGATGTTATAAATTAAAAGGTTTCCAGTTTCCAATATTCTTAAAGTCATCAGTGTACGTGTCATTCTGATTGATTCGCCACGATGAATATTTGGTGTCACTCGGTATTACTATTCCTCCTTTAATATTTTTTCCGTTTCTATTCTCCATTTTTATATATGCCTGGAGCGCTTCCGCTTTTGCCTTTGCGTGTTCAATCGTTGCGGTACCTCCATATTTAGTATCATAAAGACCGATGCTACCATCGATAAACTTCACGATAAAATCCACATAAAATGCTGATTTATCTCCTTCCTCATTCTCGTATTTAACTGCAAAATACTTGGGCTCATTCTCTCTATTTTTGAACCACCATAATATAGTATTATCTTTTCTATCCAGAAATTTCATGAATTCAATTTCTGTCTTGCTTGCCTCAATGTATCTGTAAAAAGGCTGCATAATCGATTTACGCGAAGAAAAAACTATGTACTTCTCATTGTAAAATACGAACTCAGGTATCTCCCACGCAGAATTTACACTGATTTTTCTCTCCCTATTGAGTTTTTTCACCACTTCTGTTTCATAAACTTCTTTGCTTCTGAAGATCGCTTCCTCGAAGAGGGCAATATTATCAGATCCAAGTGTAATGATTTGTGCTTGTTCACTATATTTATCAACTCCGAAATTGTCTTTCATAAATGAATAGATAGAACTCTTTATTCTATCACTTGAATCTGCTGGAGCATACGGTGTGCAACTTCTCCATACAAATAGGTCAAATTTTCTGTTAATTTCTTCTGGTGTGGATGCTATCGGAATGGTTCCCCGGCTCTCTATCTCTCCAATCTGATCAACGTTTCTTATTTTACCATCTGCTATGACGAAATCTGTTATTTTTGTAGGCGATAAATTTATCCTCTTCTTTAGATCGAGTGATACTACAACCTTTTGGAATATCTTCAAAAATTCACCAGATAGCCTAGTTCTCTCACGCATTCTCTCAAAAGAAGCTGAACGCAGGCATATATTCTGATATCTGCTGTTGGCTCTCTTCGACTCATTTGTAGAAATGTAATCCTTAAACTCGTCGCCCTCTATAATGACATTACTTAGGTTTGTAAAGACGTATGCCTTGTTCAATACATCGTGTTTATAGTATTTAAATTCAGGCATTCGCATTATCCTTCCAACTGTTTGAATTGTAAAAGTAAAGCTCCTTAATTCCCTGAATATGACAAGAATATATGCTCTAGGGCAATCCCATCCCAAAGCAATTGCCTGTTTAAATATGAGAACCTCGACATCATTATCTGGTTTTTCGATTTCATTTAGGGAAGGAGATTTATCTTCGGCCAACCATATGGCCAATCTACCATTACTTTCACTAACTTCAAATCTTCGATCGAGAAGCTTTATTACATCCTCTTTTTTTTCGTCAAGATCACTTTTTTTATCCGGTAGCTGTAAGAGGACGAGGGGGTTGATATTACTCCCTTCAGACTTAAAAGCATTTAGAAGCATTTTTCTGGTTTGAAGAGCTTGATCAATTATCAATTCATCGGAACTTTCAGCGCCAACCTTCAGATCCATAAAACCTGGATTAACAGCTATTTCAGATTTGATCATCTGTTCCGCTTTAACATCAGATAGCTTGACTTCTACGTATTCATTAAAAATCTTTTGCACTGGAGTAGCGGAGACCTCTAAGGTCAAATCTGGTGCTATAACGCTAATTAGTTCTCTGGATCTTTCAGCATTTGCTGTGTGATGACTTTCGTCTATAATGAGAATTATTTTACGTTTTTCGGCCTTAGTTCTGGCAATCACGCTATTTAGGTTATTGTCCTGCTCGTTTTCCCTGACAAGAATATTTATGTCCTTTTTGTTGATACTTTCCCAGTTTATGAATAAAATCTCATTTTTGCTTATTTGTCTTTCCTGAAGGTCATTGAAATAACTACAGGTAAGAAGTTTGTTGTTGTTCAAATACTCCTCCAATTTCTCTTTACTTTGTTCATGAAGGGACCTTACCGATACCCATACAAAAGACAAGTCCTGCCTTACTTCTATGTCGTTTATAATTCGTATGATGGTTTCGGATACCATGAGGGTTTTTCCACTGCCTGTAGGGGCTTTAAACGAGACAACATATTGCCCTTCATATTCCAGTAAACGCTTCAATTTCTTAGACAATTCCTCTATCGCTTTCTCCTGATAGTTCATTAATGATATCATTTGAATATCCTCTTGTACACATTTAAAATAGACGCTGGGATTGGTTTAAGATCAACTAAATGGGAAATTTCTTCAAATTCATCCTCCTTAACTCCCTCATCAAGGGAGAATACGTAAACTGAAAACTTTTTATTTGTTTTTACAACCTCAGACTTGAAACTTTCTATCCCATCTTCGTCATAAATTATTCCTAAATATTTGTCGGAAGGTCCAGAAAAAATCTTGAAGTTTAAGCCTTCTTTTATGAGATCAAAACATTGTTCCTTAAGACAAAGCATTTCTGTTGATCTATCAACTAAATTCTTCTTGTTAAGATCGGTGGGTATCGAATCAACAAAATCTGTCTTAAAATATTTCAAATTTGTAGAATAGCCAGTTATTTCCCTATATTTTTCATTGCCGTAGATAACAGCTTTAATTCTGGGATAACAAATTTCTTCCGCTATTCCATTTTCATTGTTTGTGCACAGGATAACTTTTCTTGAGCCACCATCCTCTTTATTAATCATAAAGACTGCATGTCCAGTCGTTCCAGACCCAGCAAAAAAGTCAAGGATTGTTGCCTCTTTTCTGCTAGAAACAATTGGGGTTATGCAATCATACACATTATACACAGACTTGGGGAAATCAAAATTGCTATTTGGGACAAGTTCATGGACTAGCTTTGTCCCATATTCAGCAGCATCGTATTTTGGGTTCTGCCAAACAGTTTTGACGGTGCCATAAGGCTTCCCTATTTCAATTTCTATACGTCCATTTGTACTTTTCCTTATACGCAACAAGGCCTGGATAGATTCAACGCTCTGCCGAGCATACCTCCATTTCTTTTCATTGCCATTTACATCTATTGGCCAGACCAATTTATAATCCCCATTGTTCTCAACTTGGGAACCTGGATGGAAATTTTCTTCAGGGACATCCCCGAAGCCTATAATTTCCATGCCCCTTACCATTATTGGATAAAAACAGTTTTTTGCGTCTGATCTATCAGATTCACCGCCCCAATTCCTCAGATTACTCCAATATACATCCTCTTCATCAAGTTTTCTTGGTCCGATCACCTTTATTCCCTTTGGAATAACAAAGAAAGCAAATTCATTGACGTATGAAAAATTTTTTCCCTGTACACCCCTTGGATTATGAACAATTGTGACCAGATGTATTTCTCGATCAAAAAATATCTCTTCCAATAAAGAGCCCAGATGCCAGAGCTCATTCTCATCGATGGCACATACTAACACTCCATCCTCTCTCAGTAATGGTTTTGCTAGTTTTAGTCTCTTATCCATCATGCTTAGCCATTTGCTATGTCTAAAGGCATCCTCCTTATCGACGTAATCATTATTATATTTCCAATTCTTGTTTCCGGTGTTGTAGGGCGGATCAATGTATATAACATCTATTTTTCCTTTATGTGTATAATTCAATATAGACAAGGCGTGGTAATTGTCGCCTTCGATCATAATGTTGACTTCGGAATTGTCTGGGTTTTTTATTTCCTTTGCACGATCTTCAACAAGAACAGGAAGTTTTTCCTTGCATAACTCTACTACTAGCTCTTGTTTATCTTCCCATAATAGACCATACCTCTTAGGCATGTTTTTTTTTGTATAACCTGTCGATACATTTTCCATGTCGTTGTTAGAATAGGAATTCATATACACTATAAGTATTCACCTCCAATAATGCAACATGAATAAAGATGAACATAACCCCACTTGTAAATTTTGTCATTCCGTTACATTGCCAAAAATTAGTTGATTTTGTCACTCGTACCCTGCCTGACCCAACACATGAAACATAATGGAATCATTATGATGGCAGAAAGGAAATGAGAATAAGGGTTGAGAGATGGGCATGACACCCTTCGCTGGTTACTACAGTATAAATCACTTAATTCTAGTGAGCATTCTATTGAAAATTCGCAAGAGATGGTCTAATGTGTCAATCTCGGGGTATCCTTGTCTTATTTTCTTGTCAAGAAAATCCTCAACCTCCACTCTCGGAAAATGAATATGATATAGCAATGGCATTTGTTGCATCCGCTTTTGCAATCATCATTGCCCTGTTCACTGCCAGGAAATATCTCCTGGAGAAGGAAAGAAGGGAGGTAATCAGGATATGAAGGATGCAATGGGAAGAGGGTTCTGGCAGAGGAGAAGAGAGAATGCATTTGAAAAATCACAGAAAACTACTGAGGAAAGAAGGGAAGAACTCAAAAAAGCTTTCCAGACCAAATCAGGGGAGAACATCTCAAGACTCATGAGATTTGTATCCTTCAGGTCACTGTTAAAGGCCATGCTTCCCCAGCTTATCATTGGCGGTATTCTGGCCTTTGTGGAATACGATCTTGTAGGTTCAATATATACGCTGGTCTCGGTTCTTGTCTATGTGCCTATGATCTATCTTTATTCAAAGACACTGAGAACCAGGAATGGCGTATTCATCATGGTACCGACATCTGATTTCATGGACTGGGAGAGGATGTTCATTTCTGACGAAATCTGGTCCTTAGTGGAAAAGAAAACAGGATTAACCCTTGAATCGGGGAGAATCAATGGAAGGATCACATACTGGTGCGTTGAGATCAAATATCTGGAGGGATCCAGCATCCCGTGGTTTGTGGATATAGCATGGGCACACTATAACAGGGCAAAATACGCAATGTTTCAGTCCGTGCTTGATGATCTCACAACAATGCTCAAGGATTCGCTTCTTGAGGTTGCAAAGCTCAAGCAGACTGGAGATGTTAAGAGCATAACAGAGGGCACAAGGCAATCCCGGGAGCTGATCGGGGCCATAACATCTGCCCATAAGGACAGCATAATGTCGGTACTGAGGAAGGAAAGGCTCACTGAAGAAGAAAATATGGTATATGAGGGAGAGGTTGAGCAGCTGCTGAAGAATCCCCAGTATCTCGATGCCCTGATTAAGAAGAGAGGTGAGGAAGTACGACAAGAAACATCATAAGGGACTGGTCCAAGGAGCATGCATTCCGGGACCTTTTCTTCTCTCTCCCTGAAATGCGTAACAATGTGTTCATTTCTCATTTGTACCAGGGAAATAAGGAAGAGGAGGATGAGGGAGAGAGATCTCCACCGCTGGCAGTAATTTTTGAGGAGTTACAGAGAACAATACCAATGAGCGATGAAAGGACAAA
>JAJZXP010000472.1 GCA_021806345.1 Thermoplasmata archaeon
GCTCTGGATAATCTCCTGATATTACCCGGCTTAGCTCAGTTGGTAGAGCGGCGGACTGTAGAGGGAAAGACTGGCAAGAAAACCGCCGTTATCCGCAGGTCTCTGGTTCAAATCCGGAAGCCGGGATCCCCACATTCTTAGTTCCGAAACGAATCCTACCTGCATACGACATGGGTGATATATAAGGAAAGGAACCAACCTTCTCATTTTCATGTCGCAATCTGAACTAATCTCTCTCGAGTCTTAAAGTCCTAGAGGATCAGCAATGCGATCTGAAATTCATTGTTAAGGTTGTCAATGACTTTGTCGTACTCCCTCCAAGCCCCTTTATCATGCGTCTGCTTTAATTTTAATGTTCTCGTCTTCAATGAACCCATGAAGAGACCTTGCAAAGGAGATAAATGATGCTCTTCAACGCACTGTGAGTAAGTCAAGAATTTATTTTTGCAATTACGTATAATTCTCTTCTTGGCATCAAATTCAACAAAGAGCAGAACAAATCATAGGAAAAGTAAGAAATCTGCGCTGTATTACCGGTTTCTAATCCCAAGCATTTCTATAAGTTTATGGGTGGATAAGTTAATGGTATCCAACTTGTAGCTTATTCTGCTGATTCGCTAAACAGAATCTTGACATACGTCCCCTCACAATAAACTGAAAAGAACCAAATAAATTGAGTAAGATAGCAGGACTTAAAAATTAATCAAAAATAGTGCCTTTGTCTTAATGCTATGCGAACAAAAGAGAGCAGGAGTTAATTTAATGAAGTCTTAGATAACTAACCTTCACTATCACAGAACTGGAACACCATGATAATAATATTATAGAGAAGAACAGATGCATAAAGAGCATGCGAAAAGCGCTTTTCCAGATCACGGACGTCTTTTCATGAAGTCCAAATATTCAGCGGAAGAGAAGTTCCAGATAGTCATGGAATCCTTCGCCGGTAATGTTACGCAGGCTGAAATATTCCGGAGGCACGGCATATATCCTGTTCAGCTGACCAAATGGAAGGGACAGTTCATACTTGGAGGAAAGTCAGCACTGGCTCAGAGAAGGAATTCCGATTCGAGAGACGGGGAGATCGAGGATCTGAAGAAGATCATTGGGGACCAGAGCCTGGTCATAGATGCTTTTAAAAAACGATCAAGAGAACAAAATGATGATTATTGAGGATCTGAAGGATCAGATACCTCCCAGAGAGATCTCAAGAATATCAGGAATCCCGCTGTCAGGATATTATTACAAACCCATGCAGAGACAGGTCGAACGGCTTGACCCCTCCATCAAAGAGAGGATCAGGTATATTGCATCAGAGAGGCCAACATACGGATAGAGGAGAGTGTGGGCAATATTGAGGAATCAAGGCACAAAGGTGAACCAGAAGACTGTCGGGAAGGTATTGAAGAATAGTAATCTAAGCCTTCCTGCATCGAAGCACAGGGGTAGAACAAAGACCAGGAATCTGTACAAGCCAAATGGACCTGATCAACTCTGGGAAACTGACATCACATACATTCCAACAGAGTCAGGAATGACCTATCTGATGTGCATCAAGGATTGTTTCACCAAGGAATGGCAGGGATACCATTATTCCCGATCCTGCATGGCAGGGGATGCCATACGATCTGTGGAGAACGCTGTCCTAATGGCATTCAATGGAACGGTTCCGGAAGGTCTGGTACTGAGGACGGACAACGGTCCCCGGTACATATCGCATGAGTTCAGCAGTACCATTAAATTACTGCGGATCAAGCTGGAATATATACAGAAACATACTCCGGAGGACAATGTAGATATTGAATCATTCCACAATTCAATCAAGACAGATCACATATGGCCAAACGAGTTCAGGGACTTTAATGGTGCTTCCATTGCCATTGAGAAGGCATTCTATGATTACAATGAATGCAGGCCACCTTCATCCATTGGTTATCCTCAGTGGGGATCAGGAGGAAGTTTCTGAACGATAAAGCATTCAGGAAAAGATTCGAGAAGAAAGAAGTTGAGGTGACATTAGATGAGAATTGAGGAAAAGTGTTCCAAATTCTGCTGGAGCAGATCAATAACTTTTTTAAAGATGCATATTTAAAGTATTTAAGAGTCGACGCGTGAATATATGATCGATAAATTCCAAGCCATGATAATCATTTTAAAGTATCTTATCGACTTAGATGAACACAATGTAAAAGAGGAGAATAAGTACAACACAAGGCATGGAATTGCAGTAGAGGCTTTTTCAAATAGCCAGAGAGAGCCTAGATTAGCCAATATTCTAAAAGGATTAGTTCTACTTGGATACGTCGAAGAATCCAAACGAAAAGATATAATTTACTTCAAAATAACAGAGAAGGGAAAGGCAGATTACAAAAAGACATTAAGAGAAGCTTCTAATATATTCAGAAGTATAATTGAAAAAGAGCTTTTGGATGAGAAATAATCGGAATGAATGATATCATTTTATAGCACCTTCGGGGCAATGATGTCTTTGATTGTAAATTCGTAGTTGGAGTAGTCAATTACTATAACACCAGTTTCTTTTCTTAATCCAAGCTTAAGATTGACTAAGTCCTCCTCTTTAAATGTGGAAACCCCTTCAAAAACAATTGCAAGCAACTTAATCTTTACTCCACGAGTCAATTTTTTCATACTAGAGATTAGATTATCAACATCGATACCAACATCACTTTGTGTTATTTTCACTAAGGCTAAGCTATTTCCACTTTTAAGAACAACGTCAAACCATACCAACTTGCTACTAAGTTTGCCATCAATTTTGGAAAATTTCTTAAATGAAGGCAGGAGTAGGTTGATTTTTTCTTTGATCGCGACTTTTAAATCAACTTCATTTGGGGATGGCGTTAACTCCATCCTAGTTCTCAACCAAAGTGGATAAAAATCAGAAGTGAATATTTTAAATTGTTTATATCCGCGGTAAGCCATAACTATTGTTATGAATGCAAAGACTAAAACCGGAATACCAAGAAATAGTGTTGCTAATGTTGCCCCAGTTATAAAGACATTGTCTAGCTCTTTGGGTGCATAAATGAAAAGGATGAATAGTGTTCCAATGGTTATTACCCAAATACTTGCGAAAATCGACCATAATAGGACAAACTTATACCCGCCCCTCATTCTATAAACTGAAGAAGCTGAAGAGAGAAAGTTATGAATTCCAGTTTCTTTCTTATCAACCATTGCAGAAAGTGAGGCAAATTCAGTATTTAAATAGGTTTTGAATTTTTGTATAACACAGCAACAATTAATCACCTTGTTAGACTTTTTTCTGATAGGTTATGAAGTTCACTCTTTATGGTTTTTTAAGCGTTCAACTGTTGTAACTTTGAGGAAGATGACAGAAAAAGATTTTGCATCAAAAGATGAAGACCAAATATGGAAAGGAATAAAGGAAAATTTGTGCAATCTTTCCGGAAAACACAATGTCGCGTTATTTGTAGATTACCCTAATCTTCTTATGTACGGAAAGAGAAATGAAGTGATTTTTGACTCGGGAGAGCTACTCAGTATGGCTAGAAGGTACGGCAATCTTGTCAGCGCAAAACTTTACACAACATTGCGTGTAGACGATACTCTGAGGAAAGAAATACTCAAATTTGAGAAAATTGGGTATGACGTGATAATACGACCTATAACTAAGAATGCAGCCGATAACTCGAAGGACATTGACACAAGACTTACAGCTGATGCAATAAGCACTTTGTGCGATGATGTCGCTGATATAGTTATCATTGCCAGTGACGACTCTGACTTCGTTCCCACTGTAAGGTTAATCAATAGAAGAGGAAAAGTTAGTGTTGCCTTTGTATGTAGTATTGATGGATCAAAAGCAATCGTAAGTTCTGCGACTACGGCCGATCTAATACCTTTCCACCAAAAAGGCAAAGCTCAGGTAATCAGCGAATCTGAAGGACTTTTAGAGATCAGTGATGAGGTGTAGATGGGTGAACACAGAAAGCGTCAACATAACTATAGAATCGAATACACAAACAACGGCGATAGTGGCTATTTCCAGAGGATTAAATATTCTAGCGACTATTCTCATGTTCACAGCCATTGTCTTTTGGTTTGTTGCGAGACTTTACGGAATAAAATTGTCACTGCAGTCTGAAGTACTACTTCCAACGGCTATTGCGATTTTGCAATTGCCGCTTATTATTGACCCTAATTCCTCATCTAGAGTCTACCTGGGGCATTCAAATCTCCTAAGCACTATTGGGATAATCTCATTACCGTTTCATTTGGATTCTTCACTGTTCCTAATCCCCGGTCTTGGAATGAGCCTCTTTGCTTACTTCATACGGAGTATCAAGGAAGCAAAGAATACCGAGTTTGTTTGGTCAAATATTTTGATTGCTATTGGTTCATATTTTGTCTTTTCTGGTAACTGGGCAATTGGCACTGGTATACAGCTACTAGGTATAGCATTAACTACCATGACACTTATGAAAGCAATGGGCGGAAATCCACAAATCAATCGGTTTGATCGTTTTTCATATTTATTGCTAAGCATATGGTCTTGGGGACTTAGTATTTCTATTATCTACTGGCTTTGCCTTTCAGATTACTATTCCGGTTTCTCATTTCTTAGCCAAGGAGTTCTTTTAATGATAGGAACTACAAAGATCTATGGAAGATTGTGGCCAATAAGTGCACCATATAAACTCAAAACCAAAGTTATTCATAGCTCTAAAGACAGACAGGGGATCAAAGTTGAGCAGGAACTTCCGAGACATCCGTAAACTGACCCGAAAAATCCAACGCGAAGTCATCTAAAGGTTAACAATACAATAAGTCCTGTCATAGTTAAATTTGAGATGATTTACCTTAGTTCTATACCAATCACCTCTCTTTATTTTCTCTGTGTAAACGGGCTGTAAAATCTATTCAAAGCTGAACAAAAGTGGCTATATCTGCTAACACCGGCTAATCTTAGTCGTAATTAGGAAGCTACTCTCTTTCTCTTCTCCTGATGTATTCCTCTTTTTCCCGAGCATAAGTTAGCGTCTTCCACGCCAGAGCTTTGATGATTCGTATTCCCCCATCGATCTCAATTATGAAAGTTGAATTGTATCCGTCAAGATATGAGACAAAACGAGGACGAAAAGAATGGATAAAAGGCACAGACGTGCATGACTTCCAAAATTGGATACCGCCTGAAAGTTTTCTGTTTTACTCGAATATTTTCAAGAACTCCAAAAATTTCCCTGTTGCATACATCACATTAATGACCTCTGTAGTTGCCAGTCGCATGGTCGTGTGCCTGAACAAGTATATATATAGAATTCCTGCACATTTCGCATCTTTGATTCACTTGTATCAAATCTCTATCATCTTCGTTTGGCAAACCTACAGATATCTAATGGGTAAGGCTTTGAATCTTTTGTCTTTCAGTGTCAAAATGGCAATTACTAAACCTCTTATTAAGAAATGTCTTTAGACAATTGTGTTTCCTAAATGTTTGACATTAAAGTAGCACATTTTAATTTATTGGCTGGTGAACTTTATATTCGACACACCAGCCTATATTTCATCCAATAGGAGTACAAGAATGTATTTCGTCGGCAGTAATCGCAGATAGGGCTGGTATAACCGGTCCCTTGTGGATCGGGTATATTATCTCTTGAATCCGGGATTCCTGCAGCACTGAAGAATTCTACTTGAAGAGATCAACCGCGGGAAGAGGGGGAAGACCCTTCAAGACGCCCAGTGTATTCATCCTCTTTCCCGCAAAGATCAGGGCAATGTTCTGAGTTCCGATCAGGACATTGCAGTCGCTGGCAAGGATCATATCATCCGCAACCAGTATACCAGTTCCGTCATATTCCAGAATTTTCAAGAGAATCAGGTGCATGAATCCCGTTCTCGATCAGATTACAGGATGGGTTGCCGGTGCTATAGACTCCTCTGGCTTTAAGATTACCATACGCGGTGACTAACTGGAATCGAAGTGGAAGAAGAAACGGAAGGGATGAAGTAAACTCTGTACTGGATTCAATTATACTCAGACAACATGAGCATGGCAACGACTCACTGCATGGAAGGAAACTTCTTGAGAAGGTTGCCGGAAGCTCGAGGAAACTGTTTGGGGACGAGGCGTACGACAGCAAGGGAATCCACAACACATTGATCGGGAACGTGTTGAGGGCAATAATATCGCCGAGGAGGAACAATTCCACGCAGTCCAATGGATCTCCGGCAAGGGCCAGGGTTGTCAGGCGGATGAGGAAGATCGGAGAGGAACATGGAAAGAAGGAAAATGAGTACGGGAAACGCTGGATTGTGGAAATTTACTTCTCTGGATTAAAGAGAAGCATGGGTGAGGTGATCAAGGCTACAAAGCCTGACAATATCGCTCAGGAAAAAGCCATGAAGGTTGTCTCGAACAACGAAACGAGACACATGACAGAGGCTTACTGATTTAGGAAACACACTTTCCTTAGACACAAAATTTAAACCAGATATGATAATAAGAAGAAGTCTATAAAAGGTGATAACCTGGAAAATTCTATAGCAAGCGAAATTAAACACAGAAGAACTTTCGGAGTGCACCTCACTTCAATAAACATCTTTAATGATCATATACTCCCAAAACTGAATGGGAAGCTGAATGATTATATTTGGGTGGATCTATTCTGTGGCGAAGGCAGTCTAATACTCCCTATCCTAAATAGCATACCCGATGATCAAAGAGAACATTTCTTCGAGCGCAGAATCTTCCTATTTGACATTCAAGAGAAGATGGTGGAAAAGACTATTGAAAATGCAGTTGGTTATGGAATATCCAGAAAAACAGCAGAGAAGAATGTCAGAGTAAAGGATACTTTAAGCGAATTTCCAACCTCATTAAGAGAAAACCGCAATAAAATATACCACATTACGAATCCGCCATATCTGTACGTTGGATATATTGCGAAACATAGGGAAAATAGTGGTCAGCTAAAGTACTTCACCGGAGTTAATTCTGGCCTACAGGATTTGTATCAGTTAGCCCTAATAAACGACCTAAGGAACGAGATATCACAAATGGTCTACATTATTCCTTCTAACTTCCTCTTTGGGCACTCAGTCTCCAACATGATCAGGCAATTATTTCTTAAATATTATACTATAACTGATGCTATAATTTTTGAAAGAAGGATTTTTGAAAATACAGGAACGAACGTAGTAATCTGCTTCTTTCAAAGAACTGGTGTGCTGAACAAGACGATAGATTTCCAGGCGATGAAGATTAATTCGAGAACGATAATTCGTAAGTATAAACTCTCAGAAAAGAATAACTACAGAGCGGGGGATGAATTCGAAGAATATGTTAAGGCTAACAAGAAGAACATACTGAAAGTCAGCTATTATTTGACTATACAAGAAATAGATGCTAACCGTGGGAATAATAGGGTTGTCCTTTTGGATTCTAAGGAGTATACTGGAAGTAGATATGTTTCAAGGGAATTTTTAGTAAACGATAAGTTGTTATCGAAGATAAAGTCTAATCCCCTTTATATTAGGACCGTAGATACAGGGGGGATAGGGGGAAAAGCTGGTCTTTATTTAATTAAAGATGCATTCGACGCTGACGGAATATTTGTGAGTGGCAACACCTATAGAACTAACCCAATACAGGTATTCATTGAACCTACATTAACGAGAGTACAGTCAATGGAGATCCAAAATCACTTCAACGCTGTTCTGAATGAACTCCGGGAAAGAACAGATAGCGAATTCATGACAACTTACAAATATAGTGAGAATGGAAAGTATACCAGAAAATATCTCGGCCTGAGTCAGGCAAAGGCGATACTTGAGACTTTGCAACCATCAAATATCAAAAGGATTCAACAAACTCTTTAAATATGAGGCTAGTCATTATATTAAGTTTCTCCCTTTTTTGTATTTTTTCCAGATATGCACCATTAAACCATACAACGCCATCCAAAACTGCGGCGGAATAGACATCCTTTTCGTTCTGATTCAATTCAGCAACTTCAAGGGCTACGTCCAACTGATTAGTCTGAGTTCCACCATATGTCGTAATGAATTTCGCTTCCCCGATACAAAATTTTCTCCCCTTCCTAAAAACAAAATCTATTCCTTTCTTCGTGTCACCAAGTTCGAACCCGAGTTTTTTATTCGCGTATTCCTTTAGCCTTACGTCATTTCCGTCCAAGAAGCACAGGCCCGACTCACTCTTTTCAAGGAAATCCGTTGTTCCTCTAAATTCATATTCTTGAGACCTTAGCCAATTTCTGAAGGAACTACCCATCTGTCTGCTGTGTGCTTTAGGGCTCTGAGCCAACGAGACTAGGTCTTTATAGCCAATTGCCTGCAATGTTTTACCGATCCTATTTGCTGTTTCTGGATTTTTAATAATTTGTTCAGATTCGGCTCTTAGAATTCCAATATACGGATCATCAATAGGAAACTTTTCAAGGTCTAAAAGCACCTTAATCAAACTGGGATTAGAATGACTTTCTAACGCTTCTTTTATCTCTTTAAGCGTTTCTTCTGGAATTGTCCTCAGATCGTTTGAGTTAATTGGATACACAGCTTGCAATTTGTCCAAATAGCCTTTTGCATTAGCAATTTCGATGCTTTTCTGAATCCAATTAGTCATAATTTGATAAACCCAACAATGAGATAAAGCTTACTGTTCTTTTCTTAAAAATAACCAAATTCTTGAAAATTTCTTGAGTCGGCCACAGTGTCCCAACCAACATATACAGATATATCACCACGCACCCTTTTCCCATAACTAATTTATCGTGTTAACTCGGTCACCGAATTTCCTTTATTGATCGCAACTGAAATGAAGCCGGTATGGATGAGGCCACTGCTGTCCGGTCTTGTTGATCCAGCTCTTACTATGATCTTTCTCAATTCCAGCTCTACTGTCTCCAGGATCGTGAAACCGACATTCACTGCATCCG